>CANCGR010000018.1 GCA_947377625.1 Gammaproteobacteria bacterium
AATTTGCCATACCCCGGCAGGTTGTTGACTGCTGCATCCACCAGCGAGGGCTGGTGCCCTGAAAAATTGGACATGAAGTTGTAGGAGAGCATCCAGTTCAACTGAAAACCAGCTGCCAATGATTGCTGATGCTGCAGCTGCAAATTGCCACTCCAGCGTGGTGCATAAGGCCGCTGCCCCTCTATCAGCACTTGTTGCTGGGCAATATTGAGGGTGGTTTTACCATCCTTGATAAATCGGGCATCGAGCCATCCCAGCAAGGAACGCAGTTGCCATTGGGGCATTAATTGCCAGTTTGCTTCGAATTCCACGCCGTAGTGACGCGCATCACCCTGGTTGGCCAAATGATCAATGCCAGTACCCGTGAGGGGATTCATGTCCCGCACAAAACCCTGCACATTGCGGTAGTCATAACTGAAGGCAGACAAGTTCAGTTGCAGCTTTTGCTTAGGGAAATTTGTTTTCACCCCAGCCTCCCAAGCCAGCAACGTTTCAGCGGCATAAGGTGCTATCTCGATCGCTTTAAAGGGAAAGCCACCGAAGAAACCGCCGCTTTTGAACCCTTGCGAGAGTTTGCCATACCACAGCGTGCCTGCATCTTGCTGGAATTCCACACCAAGACTGCCTGACAGGTGTTGGTCGAGACTGTAGTCGGCAGACAGGCCTTTCAGTGCAAAATACGGCGAGTCGAAACTGCCATCGCGATAATGTTTTTGTTCGTGCGTGTAGCGGACATTACCGTTGAGCCTCCACTGATCAGTCAACGGCAACGAGAGATCTGCATAAACCGATTGCGAACGTGTCGTTTGATGGTAATTGAGTTTCCCCACCTCCAACCCTACCAGCGCATTGTCGCGCAGGTTGAAATCACGGTGCTCAAGAAAATCCTCGTCGCTGATTGCCATTCCCAACAACCAATCAATTTTGCCGCCTTTGACCGACAACAATTGCAACTCTTCACTAAGTGCTTCTATCTCGCTGCTCGCAATGCGATGGCCATATTCACCGCCACTGCCATCAAGATCGAGTGCGACCCCATAATTGAAGTGATCGATGCCCGAGATTGATTTGACGATGAAATCGGGGCCACTCCATGCGAGCTCCAACATCGTGCTCACATAATCATTGGTTTGTTTGTTAAGTGGACTGGAAAAAACCGTACTGCCATCGCGAGCCTGCTGCGCAAGATTTTCCACCGCTCCGTATTTACCCAGGTACACCTGATTCACACCACCAAAATTGATGCAATGCAGGTCATCGCGCTTGCCAGCAAGAACCGCTGCGCAGAAGGTACCTGGAATGGCGCGCGGATCAGGATCATAGAGCCCTATGGAGCGACCAAGCGGGATATCCGAATCATCTTTGCCGCTTTGCACTTTCCAATCCAGCTGCCATTGATCTGCGAGATTCCAATGCAGCCAGCTACGAACATCGTAACGCTGCTTTTCGCCGTGCCGTTCGCCGGTTGGTAGCGAATGTTGCCAGCCACCATCGCCATTCTCGACCTGGGCCGCCAATCGCAAGGCCGCCTCATTGTTTAATGGCAAATTCACCATGCCGTCCAGCAAGGATTGCTGCCAGCTGCCATAGGTAAGCGACAGCGCTTGCTGATGTTCACCTGTTACTGCACGGTGACTATCAAGCCGCACTGCTCCACCGGTGGTATTACGTCCATAAAGTCCACCTTGCGGGCCTTTGAGCATTTCGACCTGGTCTATATCGAACAAACCAAGATCGCCCATCACCGTGGCAACTTGATAAACCCCATCGGCAAAAACGGCAGCAGTTGGTGTGTTGTTGCTGTTGAAGTCCTGCAACCCCACACCCCTGATTACCCAAGTGGGGATACCGGCGCCGGGAAAATCTTCAAACATGCTTACATTCTGGGTTTGCGAAACAAGCTCAGGCAGGGTGCGCAGATGCAGCGACTCAATAGTGCTACCGTCCACCACGTTCATGCTTATCGGCACTTGTGACGAGTCTTCACTGCGTTTGCGCGCCGTGACCAGTACTTGCTCTACTATTGATGGTTGAGCTGATGATTGAGCTGATGACTGGGCCTCTGCCAACAAAGGCTGCATTGCCAGCATCAATAACGAACCCGCAGCTGTGCTGCGTATGGTGCCCGCCTTCTTCATGAATGGCTCTCTAGGAAATCCAGTTTCACCCATGAATTGCCAGGGATATCGGCCTGACGTTTAATCATTTGTTCTCTATTTCCACCCGGTCCACTTTCTGGAAACCACGAGGCAATTTGTTACCACGCCTGCCTCTCTCTCCCCGATAATGATCAAGCTCTTCCTTGTTGAGTTTTATAAAACGCTTGCCGCTGTGGATCACAACGGACATTCCCACACCTATTACGGCATATCCTGCCACAAACTCACTTCTATCGTGAACCTTCGCAGGAGTGATGGCAATTATCTTGTTGCCCTTGCCGCGTGGTAATTGTGGCAGCTCAGCGAGTTTGAATACCAGCATGTGGCCTTCCGTGGTTACTGCAACTACATCATCATTTTCAACATCGCCAACCGGCACCGGTGACATCACGCGGCCGCCGTCAGGCAGATTGAGCACCGATTTACCCGCTCTGTTCTTGCCGAGCAGATTCTCCATTTTGGTGACAAAGCCATAGCCGGCATCGGAAGCGAGCAGATAAAAATTGTCAGGATCGCCAATCACCATGCCTTCAAAAGTAGCGCCTGATTCCGGTGCGAGCCGACCGGTCAATGGCTCACCCATGCCACGTGCTGACGGCAAACTGTGCGCGAGCACTGAGTAAGCACGCCCTGTCGAATCCAGGAATACTACGTTCTGGTTGCTTCGACCTTTGTCTACCAGCTTCAGCTTGTCGCCAGCCTTGTATTGCAACGTAGTGGCGTCCAGATCATGGCCTTTGGCAGCGCGCACCCAACCGGCTTCCGACAACACGATGGTGACCGGATCTACACTCAACAATTCATTATCGGTGAACGCCTGTGCTTCGGCTCGTGTCACCAACTGTGAGCGGCGATTGTCGCCATAGGTTTCTGCATCAGCTGCCAGTTCTTTCTTGATTAATGTTTTCAGGCGACCTTTCGATTGCAGCGTGAGCTGCAACTGCACGCGCTCAGATTCCAAACCTTCCTGCTCGGCCCTGATCTCCATTTCTTCCAGCCGGGCCAGGTTGCGCAGTTTCAGTTCAAGAATGGACTCAGCCTGCTTGTCAGACAACGCAAACCGCTCCATCAACGCCGGCTTGGGCTTGTCTTCGGTACGAATGATTCTGATGACTTCATCAATATTCAAGTACGTGATCAGCAACGCATCGAGAATGTGCAAGCGCGCAAGAATTTTGTCGAGACGGTGTTGCAAGCGCCGCGTTACAGTTTGCGTGCGGAATTCCAGCCATTCCCTGAGAATGTCGAGCAGTCCTTTCACGCGCGGCAAACCGTCAGTGCCGATCATGTTGAGATTGATGCGGTAGCTCTTTTCAAGATCAGTGCAAGTGAACAGGTGGCCCATCACCGCATCTGCATCAATGCGGTTTGAACGTGG
This sequence comes from Gammaproteobacteria bacterium, assembly GCA_947377625.1. GTDB lineage: Bacteria > Pseudomonadota > Gammaproteobacteria > Pseudomonadales > Pseudohongiellaceae > CAILUG01. The sequence continues at coordinate 3,538 of CANCGR010000018.1, forward strand.
CACGATTACGATGCGGGTAGGATTCTCGTGATCAGACTCATCGCGCAGATCCACCACCATCGGCAATTTCTTCTTCTGCATCTGCGCGGCAATTTGTTCCAGCACTTTGGAACCTGATACCTGATACGGCAGTGCGGTGATAACAATGTCGCCGTCTTCTCGCTTGTAGACGGCACGGCACTTGACCATACCGCGACCGCTTGCATACATCGTGGCAATTTCTGAACGCGGCGTGATGATCTCGGCAGCTGTCGGAAAATCAGGCGCCTGCACAAAGCTCAATACATCTGCCAAGGTAGCCGCAGGGTTGTCCAGCACATGAATGCAAGCCTGCACCACTTCCTTCAGATTGTGCGGAGGAATATCTGTGGCCATGCCCACGGCAATGCCACTGGCACCATTGAGCAACACGTTGGGCAAACGCGCCGGCAGAATGACTGGCTCCTCCAGCTCACCGTCGAAGTTGAGTTTCCAGTCGACCGTGTTTTGCCCCAGCTCTGACAACAATACTTCTGCATAACCCTGCAAACGTGATTCGGTATAACGCATCGCCGCGAATGATTTCGGATCATCCGGCGAACCCCAGTTGCCCTGACCATCCACCAATGGATAGCGATAAGAGAAGGGCTGCGCCATCAGCACCATCGCCTCATAACAAGCGGAGTCGCCATGCGGATGGAATTTACCGATCACGTCACCAATGGTACGTGCCGACTTTTTGTATTTGGCGGAGTTCTTGAGCCCGAGTTCGCTCATCGCATAAACAATGCGGCGCTGCACCGGCTTGAGGCCGTCACCAATATGCGGCAACGCGCGATCATTGATCACGTACATTGAATAATTCAGATACGCCTGTTCAACGAACTTGCGCAGCGGAATCTGTTCCATGCCTTCAGCGTTGAATGTGGTGGGTTCGTTCATCGTCTGTCTTTCCTGTCTCGGGTATTACTTCAACAGCAGTTTCAACTAAAGCTTCAATTACAACGTCAACGGTAGCCTAGAAATCAGCCTTGTTGCCATTGGCTTCCAGCCAGTCCTTGCGGTCGCCTGAGCGTTTCTTCGCCAGCAGCATGTCCATCAGTTCATTGGTAAGCTCGAATTCATCAACATTGAGCTGCACCAGGCGGCGCGTGTCCTTGTTCATCGTGGTCTCGCGCAACTGCAGCGGATTCATCTCGCCCAAGCCCTTGAAGCGTTGCACATTGGGTTTGCCTTTTTTGTGTTCGGCAACCAGCCGGTCAAGAATGCCGTTTTTCTCCTGTTCATCCAGTGCATAGAACACTTCCTTGCCCAGATCGATACGATAGAGCGGCGGCATCGCCACAAAGATATGGCCAGCCTCCACCACAGCGCGAAAATGACGAATGAACAATGCGCATAACAAGGTGGCGATGTGCAAACCATCAGAGTCGGCGTCGGCAAGTATGCAGACCTTGCCGTAACGCAGCGCACTCAAATCCCTGGAGTCCGGATCAACACCAATGGCAGTGGCAATATCGTGCACTTCCTGTGAGGCCAGAATTTCATTGGAGCTGACCTCCCACGTATTAAGAATTTTCCCGCGCAACGGCATGATCGCCTGTGTTTCACGATCACGCGCTTGCTTGGCGGAGCCACCTGCTGAATCACCTTCCACCAGAAACAATTCACCGGCAAACACATCCTGCGTTGAACAATCAGCCAGCTTGCCCGGCAACGCCGGACCGGAAGTTATTTTTTTCCTAACCACCAGTTTGCTGGCCTTCATGCGCAGTTGTGCGTTGTTGATGCACATCTCGGCCAATTGCTCAGCTTCAGCGGTATGTTGGTTCAGCCACAGACTGAAAGCGTCTTTCACGACGCCGCCAACAAAGGCAGCCGATTGTCGTGAGGAAAGTTTTTCCTTGGTCTGGCCGGAAAATTGCGGTTCCACCATCTTGGATGAGAGCACATAACTGCAACGATCCCAGATATCTTCCGCCGACAGTTTGATGCCGCGCGGAATCAGATTACGGAATTCGCAAAACTCCTTGATTGCCTCGATAAGCCCGGTGCGGAAACCGTTGACGTGCGTGCCGCCTTGCACCGTAGGAATCAGGTTGACATAACTTTCAGTGAGCAGCTCCCCGCCTTCGGGCAGCCACAGCACGGCCCAGTCAACCATCTCTTCATTGCCCTTCATGGAACCGGTGAACGGATCGCGTGGCAGCGTTGGTGTTTGCAGGCACGATTGCTTGAGGTAATCCGACAAGCCGTCTTCGAAATACCATTCGTCACTGCGCGCCTTGTCGGTGCTCACGGTATTGTCGATGAAACTGACGCGCAGTCCCGGACACAACACGGCCTTGGCTCGCAGCACATGGATCAAACGCGAAATCGAGATGTTGGGGCTGTCAAAATATTTGGGGTCTGGCAGGAAGCGCACCGTGGAGCCGGTGTTGCGCGCGCCCACTTTGTCGACGATCTTGAGTTCCGAGGCCTTGTCACCGTTTTTGAATGACATGCGGTAAACAGAGCCGTTGCGCCTCACCAATACTTCGAGATCGAGCGAGAGCGCATTCACCACTGACACGCCGACGCCATGCAAACCACCGGAGAACTTGTAGTTGTCGCTCGAGAATTTGCCACCGGCGTGCAGCCGCGTGAGGATCAACTCAACACCGCTGACTTTTTCTTCCGGATGAATGTCGACCGGCATGCCACGACCATCGTCAGTGACCTCTACCGTGCCGTCTTTCTCCAGCGTCACAGTGATATGACGGGCATGACCGGCCAGCGCCTCATCAACGCTGTTGTCCACCACCTCTTGCACCAGATGATTGGGACGGGTGGTGTCGGTATACATGCCAGGACGACGTCGTACCGGATCAAGCCCGCTGAGAACTTCAATCGAGCCTGCGTTATATTCTTTGCTCATGGGAGATAGCTTTCCTTCGATTACTTGCTGCCCTGGCGGGCACTATTTACTTCAATCCGGCAAATTGCATCAGACGCGGCAACATGTCGGCAAAATTCTCAAAACTGTGATTCCCGCCTTGCTGCACGATTTGTTCGCAGCCGGCATAACGTTTCACTGCCAAGCGGTAATCCAGCACTTCATCGCCGGTTTGCACCAACAGTAGATAGCGCTGCGGCTCAGCAATCACCTTTACATCGAATTGCCGCAGACTTTCCACATGTGCTGTCGTGAATTCGTAGTCCTCGCCACTGTAGTAATTACGCTGCGGGCCTAAAAATTCAGCGTGCAAATGGTCACACGGGGAGACGGCCGGATTAACCAGCGCCGCCTTTAACCTGAATCTTTCAGCCAGCCACGTGGCGTAATACCCCCCCAGCGAACTGCCAATCAACAGCGCAGGAAGTTCGCCCTGGTCAGTAATACAGGCCGTCGCAGCAAGCATCGCCAACGCAGGATCGTGGGAAAGTGCGGGCACCACACTTTCAATTTGGTTGGCATCGCAGTATTCGACAACGAGACGGGCTTTGAGCGAAGCAGGAGAACTGTTGAAGCCATGCAAATAAACAACACGTGGACGCTGTGCTCTCATAGCAATGGGCTTTGGTGAACTGCCGGCAAGGTTAATAGCCGATACCCGCAAAATCAACCGCGTAAGTCTTGTTCTTGACGCGGTGGACTCCAGTCTTCAAGAGACCGTCGGGGTGCAGCTCAAGCCAGCGATAACCCGGGTTGCGATCATCCAGCGCGAAATCTTCACTGGTGGGATGGAACTGGATGCAGGTAGAAGGCGAACCATAATAGGTCACCCCGTTGCGCTGCCGTTTCAGCTCATGATGGATATGGCCAAACAACACGGCCCGCACTGTGGGGTAACGGTCGAGTACGGCAAAAAAATCTTTGGGATTCTGCAGCGCGTGATGTTGCAGCCAGTCGGCTTTTACGGGCACAGGATTATGGTGCAGACACACCAGCACGTGTTCGGCGTCAGTGCTTTTCAACTGCTCATCCAGAAACTCCAGCTCGGCTTTCTTCAAAAAGCCGTGCACCGCCCCGACGACGTTACTGCTGAGCATCAACACCAGCCAGTTGCCGAAACGCATCGACTTGTCGAAGCAGCGATTGCCGGCATCAAGCGCCTTTTGCATGGCCTTGAGTTCATCGTGGTTGCCGGGAATCCAGTGTTGGCGCGCACCGAGCGTGGCCAGTGTGGCGTGAAGGCGGCGATAACTCACCGCACTGTTATCCTGCGAGGCATCACCGGTAAGCAGAACGCCAGCAATCACTTTTTCCTTTTTGCGAATCAGCCCGATTACATCCTGCAAACCTTCTTCGCAATTCATCCCGACCAACACATGCGAAGTATCGGCATATAAATGCGTATCAGTCACCTGAACCAAACGAAAACTTTTGTTTTTCGAGAGCAGGCGCTGCATGGCTACTTCCCTCCCTCGATTATTGCCGGCGCCCCGTCCAGCGGCTGCGGTGGACGCAAACAGGCCGGCAAACACAGATAACCCAGACCGCCCTCAAGACAGAGCGTCAGCCATTCAGCCAGAAACAGGTTGATCTGGTTTTTTTCGTCCCAGGTGAAACGCGGTGCTTCGTCTTCGCGATAAACCGCTTTGAAGCTGCGCTGATCCTGGTAGCTAATGACTTCGGCAGTTTCGGCATCGTGATAGAGCCGCACGGTGAGGCGCGGCGTCTTGAACCACTGAGGCGCGTCTTCTTCAACCTGCAGCGCCAACACCACAGTGGTGGTGTAGCGAAAGGATTCGAGCACCTGCAGCTCAAGCTTGTGCTCGGTATTGCCACCGGCACTCACCCCGGGAAACAGAATGGTGCGGCTTAAGCCTGTATGAAATTCGGGGAGCAGTTTGCGCAATCGCAGATAGTTGGCATCGCAAACCGCCATGCGAGCACTCAAATCCAGCGGGGGGCGCTTCTGTAAGGCACACGATTTCAGCACAAATCCTTATCCTGTTCCGCGCCGCTACTTATAGGCCCGCTATTCATAGTAATAGTCTCATCAAGACTTTCCTGTTTGCAGTTCAGACCTTATGCGCTGCAAATTAAGTTCCAACCATTGCAAGGCAATAATACTCATCGCGTTGTTGATTCTGCCACTGACGATTGCGGCTAATGCAGCACTTCTGGGCACAATTACTGTGCGGATGTCTTCATGCTCCTCAGCCAATCCGAAAATGCCGCCACCTTTACTGGCATCAAAGCCGGCGCAATAGATGCTCAAGTGCTCATTGCTGCCGCCGGGGCTGTTGTAATACTCGCATACCGGAATCAGCTCGCTGATGGTAATGCCGGCCTCTTCATCGACCTCTCTAATGGCAACTTGTTCAACCGATTCATCTGAATCCAGCATGCCTGCTACCAACTCAAGCGCCCAAGGCCCATTGTGGGCGTCGTCGAGGCAGCCGGCGCGAAATTGTTCAACCAGCAATACCGAGTCGAGCAAAGGGTCATAGAGTAAAACGCCCACGCCCCGCAGCCTCAACATCAATTCGCGATGAAAGACCCCGCTCCAGCCACCTTCATAACGACGGCATTTGAGCGTTAATTTTTCGATTTGCAAAAAGCCCTGGTAGCACGACTGCCTGGCAATAACCTCGACATCCGAGCGTTTGAATCTTGGCTCCAACTCATTACTCATTGTGATACAACCGTGGAAGACGCCCGCAGAATCAGGGTTTGTTTGCTACAATGCAACCGCTTTTTTCCGGTACCCAAGCCTTGTATTGGCTCTGCTTTCTGCTCTTTTGGCAAGCCAGACCAGCTCTGTTTCTTGGTTACGACCTCGGTTGCCAAATCATTGAAGTTCTTGACAACCCGAGCCCGGAATTTAAACTGACTGACCAGTCAGTCATGGTTGTGAATATCGTTGGTATGAATAGCGTTGAAATAGCGTTGGAGAGTTTTCATGAAGGCTTATAAGCACCGTTTCCTGTCCACTCTCAGCCTGGGCGTAATGCTGGCCTCTTTCGGCTCGATCGAGCTGGCCAAAGCTGAGAACCTGCAGCAAATCTTTGAGGTGGCTGCGCAGAAAGATCCGGAAATCCGGCAGGCGCGTGCCAAATTTAACGCCTCTCACACAGTCATCAAACAGGGCCGCTCCTTATTACTGCCCACGATCAGTGCATCAGCCAACACTTCCCGCGATACCTTCGCCCCCGAAAATGTACATTCTTTCGCTAACGGCTTTAATACCGATGGCTGGGGACTCAACCTCACCCAAGCACTGGTCAATTTCAAAGCCTGGTATGCCTATCAGTCTGCCAAAATCGGCGACCTGAGTGCCGAGTTGACGTTGCAGCAGTCAGAGCAGCTCTTGATTCTGAAAGTAGCCAAGGCTTACTTCGATGTATTGCGCAGTAAAGCCAACCTGGCCTCCTTCACGACTGAAGAGCAGGCTGCCAAACAAGTATTGGAACAGACCAAACAACGTTTCGATGTAGGTTTGGTCGCCATCACCGATGTTTATGACAGCGAAGCCAATGCCGATTTGGCGAGCGTGAATCGCCTGACCGAAGAAAACACGTTGCAGCAAAGGTTTGAAGCATTGAGCGCCATCACCGGCCAGACTTACATGAGCATTGCAGAGCTCAGCCCGGATTTCCCGATTACCTCGCTGGAACCTGCCAACGTCAATGACTGGGTAAAAATGGCCAACGAAAACAATCTCGCCATCAAAATTGCCCAGCTTGACGTGGATTCCAAAGCACAGGACACCAAAGCTGCCCGTGCCGACTACTGGCCCACGGTGAATCTGGTTACCTCTTATAACTGGAGTTTTAGCGGCAACAAGATCAGCCTTACCTCGGCCACCACACCTGTAGAACGCTCAAGCATCGGCATTAACTTTTCCATCCCGATTTTTAATGGCGGCCTTACCGGCGCGCGCACCAGTCAAGCCACCTACAACCAGGATGCCAGCCAGGAAGCCTTGCTGAAATCACAGCGCGATAATCTCCAGAACACTCGCAATGCCTATCGTGGTGTCGAAACTGATGTCAAAGCAGTTTCTGCCCGCGCACGCTCAATCAAATCAGCACAAAGCTCCATGGATGCCACCAAAGTTGGCTCGGAAGTGGGCACCCGCAACATCGTGGATGTGGTGTTGTCACAGCGCTTGCTGTTCCAGGCCCAGCGTGATCATGCCAATGCCCGCTTCAACTTTGTGATGGACAGCCTGACGCTAAAACAGGCGGCCGGCGTATTGAGCCCACAGGATCTGGTCGACCTGAATCAATGGCTGAAGGAATAACGCTCAATCAATTCCAGCGTGCGCATAGTGGCGCCGAGATTGGCTGCCACTACTGCCCGGGCACTTTGCGCCATCGCCAGGCGGCGCTCGTCATTCTGCAGCAGCTCAACCACTAGCCGTCCCAATTCATTGGCATCGGCCACCACTTGCATGGCGCCGGCGGCTTGCAAGGCATCACTGGCCGCCTGGAAATTAAACAGCGAAGGCCCTGTCACCACCGGCAATCCTATGGCGGAGGCTTCGATAATGTTCTGGCAACCCTTGGGTGCCAGCGAGCCGCCGACGAAGGCTACATCTGCCAATCCATAATAAAAATGCATATCGCCCAGCGTGTCACCCACCAACACCTGGATCTTGTCAGTCACCTGTTGCTGGCCACTTTGTTTAACGCAAGACAGGCCTTTGGCGAGCGCCTTCTCCTGGGCGGCGCGAAAGCGTTCGGGATGACGCGGCACCAACACCAGCAGCAAATCAGGAATCTTTTCCAGCATGTGCTTGTGAGTGGCCAGCACTAATCCGTCTTCGCCTTCGCGCGTACTGGCAGCAATCCACACCGGCCGGTGCCAGAGCGCTTTGAGCGCGGTGGCTGCTGCCAATTTTTCTGACTGGATGCCAACATCAAACTTGAGAGAACCCGCTACCAGCAAGCGCTTGGCCGGCAGCCCCAACTGCACAAAACGCTCACCGTCTGCAGCCGCTTGTGCTGACACAAGGGTAAGTTGCTGCAACATGCCGCGCGTCAAACCGGCAATGCGCTGATAGGAGGCAAAGGATTTTGGCGACAGCCTGGCATTCACCAACAGCACCGGACACTGATCCTGATGACAGCGATGCAGCAAGTTGGGCCACAGTTCCGTTTCCAGCAGCACCACCAGCCCGGGATTGAATTGCTGCATGAATCTGGCAATACATCCCGGCAGATCATAAGGCAGGTAGACATGTTGCACCCGCTTGCCTAGCAAGGCGCGCACACGTGCTGAACCGGTTGGCGTGGTGGTGGTAACGACCACCGGCACTTGCGGATGCTTTTGCAAAAAGGCTTCGAGCAAGGGCATGGCTGCATGAACTTCACCCACTGATACCGCATGGAATACGACATGCTGCGCTTTGCCCACACTCTTGCGGTAGTAGCCAAGCCGTTCGCCCCAACGCTGACGATAGTCGGCATTGCTGCGACCACGCCACCACAGCCGGCAAAAAATCAGCGGCAGTGCCAGCAGGGTCAACAAGGTATAGAGCAGACGCAACACTCGCCATCCGTAAAATCAATCACAACACAGCGGCATGGTGCCCACAAAGAACCGGCAATTCAACGCCGCGATCACGGGCATTCAGGGCACCGCAGGCTTTATACTGCCAAGGTGTTTCCGATTGCGTAATTCAGGCCTGAATGCTGGTTGAAAAAGACATCGTCATCCTCGGCGGCGGCATCGCCGGACTCTGGCTGCTGAACCGCCTGCGTGCTGCCGGTTTTGCTGCCGTGTTGCTGGAAAAATCCGCACTGGGCAACGGCCAGACCATTGCCTCCCAAGGCATGATTCATGGCGGCCTCAAATACGCACTCAGCGGTGCGTTGACCGGTGCCTCGGAAGCGATTGCCGACATGCCCGCACACTGGCAGCGCTGCTTGCAGGGTGAGGGCGACGTGGATTTGCGCGGCACGCGGCTGTTGTCAGACACCTATTACATGTGGCCGCGCAGCTCGGTGCGCTCGCGCCTGACTGCCTTCCTCGGCAGCAAGCTGGTCAGCAGCAAGACCACTGAAGTCAGCGCCGAAGCAGTACCGGAGTTTTTTAAAGGCCATCTGAAAGGCCCGCTCTATCGACTGCACGACATTGTGCTGGATGTGCCCTCGCTGCTGCACACACTGGGTGAACGTTGCCGGGCGCATATCTACCGCAGTGCTTGCCGCATTGATCACGATGCCAACGGCAACATCCGCACGCTGACGCTGGACAATGGCTGCCAGCTTCAAGCCAAGCTTTATCTGTGCACTGCCGGTGCCGGCAATGAAGATTGGTTAAGCGCTCTGCAACCACCGGCGGTAGCGATGCAGAAACGGCCGCTGCAAATGGTGGTGGTGAAGCACCACATTGCGCATCCGCTCTACGTGCACTGTCTGGCCGACCAGTTTTCGTCAACGCCGGAACTGACCATCACCACTCACCCCTGCCAGGATGGCGCGTTCGCGTGGTACTTGGGTGGCGAGCTGGCCGAAGCCGGCGCCAGTGTTGATGGCAGCGCGCAGATTGCTCGCACTCGTCTTAAACTGGCTGAGCTGTTTCCTTGGTGTGATCTTTCCGATGCGCGCTTTCACAGCTTCTATATAGACCGTGCTGAAGCCCGGCAAAAAGACGGCAAGCGTCCTGATCGCGACAGCCTGCTGCACAGCGGCAACGTGCTCTATTGCTGGCCGACCAAACTCACCTTGGCGCCATCGCTGGCCAATGCCGTCGTTGAACGGGTTGCAACGCTCGGCATCACTGCCGACAGCAGCAATGATGCACCGCTGACAGCTTTGCCCTATCCCGGCGTGGCAGTGCCGGTGTGGGACACGCTATGAATTTTCTCAAGCCCCTTGGCGCTACTGGTTTGCAGGTATCCGCTCTCGGACTGGGCACCGTCAAATTCGGCCGCAACAGCGGTGTAAAATATCCCACGGCTTTCGACTTGCCTGATGACAATGCGGTTCGTAATCTGTTGGCGATAGCGCGCGAACTGCGTATCAATGTGCTCGACACCGCGCCCGCTTATGGCAGCAGCGAACAACGCATCGGGCAATTGCTCACCAACCGCCACGACTGGGTACTGGTAAGCAAGGTCGGTGAGGAATTTGACGGCACGCATTCACTGTTTGATTTCAGCGCAACCCATACGCGCGCCAGCATCGAGCGCAGCTTGCAACGCCTGCGCACTGATGTTCTCGATCTGGTATTGATCCATTCCAATGGCGACGATGAAAAGATTCTGCAACACAGCGATTGCGTGCAAACCTTGCGCGATTTGCAACAGCAAGGCTTGGTCCGCGCCATTGGCATGTCAGTGAAAACTGAAATCGGCGGGGTGCTGGCGGCTGAACTGCTGGATGCCGTGATGGTGACTTACAACCTGCAGCAACAAGATCAGGTTGCCGTGGCCAAAGCCCATGCACTGGGCAAAGGCATCCTCGTGAAAAAAGGGCTGATGAGCGGGCATGTCCAGGCTACGACCAGCGATACAACGCAAGATCTGGTGAGCCAGAGCATGGAAATGGTGTTGGGCAATGCCGCTATTCACACCATGATCGTCGGGACTTTGAATGCAGCCCATCTGCGCCGCAATGTGGAACTGGCGCTGGCAGCATTGGCCAAGCAGTCTTAGCCGGTTTTCTGTCCGCGCTGGATTTTGTCGACGATGGCTGAAGTCGAGCAGTTATCAAGGAAGGCCAATACCATGACTTCTCCGCCATAAGAGTGCACAAACTCCGAACCCACCACTTCGCCGATGCCATAGTCGCCCCCTTTGATGAGCACATCGGGTTTGAGCTCACGCAACAAACTCTCTGGCGTGTCTTCAGTGAACGACACCACCCAATCCACGGATTCAAGACCTGAT
>CANCGR010000019.1 GCA_947377625.1 Gammaproteobacteria bacterium
TGGCGTCCAGCTCAGTGCGGCAGTCCACTGACAGGCCCGCTGGTGCTTCACTTATCCAGGTATATCCACCGCAAACTCGTGCGGATGCCAATGGCGTCGTCATATCCAGTGAGTTCATGACCATTCCCGTCACATTCTATGAGCAGTACAAGCAACAGAGCTTGCGGCTGGAGGTGGATTTTTCGATGACGCTGATGGACAAGCGCAGCACGGTTACCTTGCCGTTGCTTATCAGCGGCATACACAGGGAAAATGACCTTGCGTGTGAGACTCGTTTGTATGAATCACAAGGACAGGTGAGGCTGAATTGCCTGACTGCACGCAAACCACCTTCGTGCAGTTTCGCCATGCCGCTGCCACTGCCAACCAAGCAGCCCTACTGGTTATCACCCAAATGTATACCCAATTACGCACCGCTGGGTTTTACCCTGAACAGGTATTTGGTCAACCGCATTGAACAGTCAACTCCCATCAGCACGCGAAAAGATGATAGTCGGTTTTATGCCCCTGACGGCACCTTGCTTACTGATTCGCAAATCGCCCTGCAAAGCTTCGAAGCCCAGGACCACTTCACGCGGCAACTCGTTATCGCTGATCTGCGTTTGCAGGAGTGGGGGCCTGAGTCTCGTTAAGTAGTAAATCGTGGAGCCAAGCGCGGATGCATTCGCGCAAGAACCACCTACTGGATCAACGTCATGCCAGTAATCTTCGCTGCTGCCACATCGAAAGTCATTATGCGGTTGCAACCAGCGTCGGTGGAGGCACGTTCGATCAGGCAGTCGGCGAGATCCGCGTTGGTCGTGGTGAAAATAGTCAGTGCCCGTCGCACCAGGTCAGCACGCTCAATAACGATTTCCTTTGTTTGCAGTAACGCATCGAAAGCCTGCGCAACCTGTGAGCGCTTAAGACCGTAAGATGATGACAATACCCAACCCAGTTCAACCACCGAGACCAATGTAAAAAAACCTGGCTCGTCTGCGGTCAGCGCTTCAATGAGCTTGCTTGCCTTGGCCGACTGTTTGGCATCGTCCTGCATGATGTAGCGCACCAGCACGTTGGTATCGAGACCGATCATCGTGCTGCTGCGCCGCGTTTGGCAATGGCTTTGTTCATGGCTTCAATCGACACGGTTTTGGCGGGTTTGCCAAACATGCCTTTCAAGTCTTTCACGGAGCGGGTGGCAGCGAAAAACTCAAAGCGTCCCGACTCAATTTCGACGAACTCGACTCGATCACCAGTCTCCACTTTGAGCGCCCGCCGCACATTGGCGGGGATGGTGATTTGGCCCTTGCTGGTAAGGGTTGCAGTACTCATGGCTGGGTCTCCTGTTGCCGGTTCACAGCGCCTTACTTTAAGGTAAGGCATTTGCAGGAACAAGGGGTGAAAAATTGAACCGCCTGGCGATGATGCGACGATTGGCAGGCCGAGCCTGGAAGTTGACTTGCCCGCATCACCCTCAATGGCTTAATGAAGTGGCCACAGAATCATTCACCGTTACTGAGTTGCTTGAACGTCAGAATGCTCACCTTGCCGCCGTCCTCGATGCGCAGGATGCGATCAGCATGGCGTAGCGTACTATGTCGATGCGCAATGACGACACGCGTTGCAGGCAGTTCCACAATGGCTCGCATGGCTGCCTCCTGGGTTGCATCGTCGAGCGCACTGGTGGCTTCGTCGAGGATGAGGAGGGAGGGGCGCTGGGCGAGCGCGCGTGCGAGTAACAGACGCTGGGCCTGCCCGCCCGAGATTAGCCGGCTGGCGTCGGTGAGCAGCGTGAAAAGACCCATCGGCATTGCGCGGACATCTTCCGCTATGGATGCGGCTTCGAGGGCTGCCCACACTTCTGTTTCCGTTGCGCCCGAAGTACCGCGCACCGCCTGCAGTATTGTGCCCGGCATGATGCGTCCGTTCTGCAGCACTACCCCGGTCTGACGTCGCAGTGAGCCCGGATCAAGACTTTGCAGATCGTGGCCGTCCATGCGGATGCTGCCGCTGTCCGCAGGCATAAGGCCGAGCAGCAGCTTGGCCAGCGTCGTCTTGCCAGAGCCGGAGCGGCCCACGATGCCGAGGAACTCGCCGGGTTCGATGACAAGCGAGAGTTTGTCGATGAGCACTGGCGCTTCCGGATCGTAACGGAAGCTGAGGGCATTCAACTCAATGCGACCCTGCAGCCGGCCGGGATCGACGAGGCCTGAGCTGGGGTCTGGCGGCTCGCTGAGTATCTGGCCGGCAAACTCGGCAACGGGCTTTATAAAGATCAGCGAAACGATGACGCGGGCAAGCTGCGCATTCGAGCTGATCATCAGCGCAAACGACGAGAGCACGGCCAACACATTGCTCAGCGGTACGTCAAGTTGCTGATCGTCGGTGGCGACCAGCAGGATGGTCGCGTAGAGCGCGGCGGTCCACAGAATGTTGAGGCCTGTCAGCAGACTCTCATGCACGATCACGACGTGGCGTGCGCGCACCACCTTGTCCCTCAGCGCGAGAAATCGGTCGGCCCACAGCAGGAAAGCCCTGTCCTCTGCGCCAGCGAGCCGCAGTTTGCTGATGCCGTTGGTAAATTGCAGCACTGAGCTCTCTGCCATGCCCGCGTACTTTTCACCGGTTGCGAAGGCACGCACCTGCAAGCTGCCGGAACAGAAGGCGATCAGCAACTCGACGAGCGCGATGGCGGTGGCGATGAGGCCGGCCTGAAAGTGGTTGTAATAGATGAAACCCAGGCTGGAGAGTACGAAACCAAGATTGGTAGCAATGATTATCGCGTTCTGCCGGATTCCGCTGGCCGCCGCTTGGGCGCCTTGGCCGCGCAAGGCAATGTCAGCCACTGCACGGCGTTGCGAGAAAGCCAGCGGCAGGCGGATGAGGCGATCCCAGATAGCGGCGAAGCTTCCGGCTTCTGCCCAGCTCTCGGTGCGCAGCTTCACCAACTGGGTTGCCAGCGCGACTATCGCCGCAACCACGGCGACCAGCGCGATGGCGATGCCGAGTTCAACCAGCGCGCTGTCGAGCCGTGAGGGAATGGCGGTGGAGAACGCAAAGCGTGTTGCCATCGGTATCGCCTGCGCCAGCACGGCGGAGGCGATCGTCAGCATCGCAAGGCTCGCGACACTGCGCCATGGCTGGCGCAGCCCGAACAGGATGAGCTCCGGAAAATGTACGCTGCGCGCAGGCAGTGGCAGCATGAAAGCTGTTGCGTCGCGCGCGAGGTGTGCATCCGTCGCTGCGCTCATGCGCATGTCGACGCCCGCGCTCTCATTGCGGATGCGATAACCGCGCCAGTCGCGCGTCATGGCGACAGGGGTGCCGTCATCAAGCGTACCGACGAGGGGGCCTGCATCGTGCGTCCACCATTGGTCTTTCAAGGTTACCGGCAAAATGCGTAGATCCGAGGCTTGCGCTATCTCTTGCAAGGTAAGCGGGCGGTCGGCGTCATCGCGCTTGAGGCGCGCCGGGCGTGTCAACGTCCTGCTCTGACCGGCCACCAATTGCGCTACTGCGAACAAGCCAGGCTGATCGCCAGGATCTGTCGTGACCGCGATTGAAAGTTTGCGTCCGAGCAGCTTGGCGGCCCGGCGCCGCACATCAGTGTGAGCATGTTGTTCGAGCGCCGCGCCGAGTTTGGTCCGGTTTATTTCGTCAACCCGCGACAGCATGCAGACAGCCGCGAGCTGTCTGAGGCAGATGGTTTCGAAAGCGAGCAGCACTTTATCGAAATGCGGATGCGCCAGCGCATCCGCCGGATTAACGACTGCGATATCGCACTGCTGGTCGACTTGCACCCAATGTCCCGGCGGCAAAGGCACCAGGCCCGTAACGCGATCCTGTCCGAACAGCAGGCCTGCATCCGTTCCAAAATCCGCCCACATGACTTCACGCCGCGCGACCACCTGCCCGCCGCGCGCAACGGTCGTCGATGGCGCCATAAGGCTCTGCGCACGCGCACCCAGGTCGCGTGGAAAATCGTTGGCGAGCCGGCCAGCCAGCGCGGTAATCCACGCACACAGCGAGTCGGGCGTAGCGTCAGTCGAGGTAAGGGGAACGAGCCGCGTGCCCGGTGAAGGCACCGCGTGAATTGTCATGCCGGCATCGGAGGCAGCAACACCGCGTAGCCATCCGCCGGAGCGCAGGGTGCCCACATGCATCTGCGTATCGGAGGTCGGGGTGACCAGGAACAGATTGACCTCGCCTTGCGCAACGATCAGCGCCGGGCGCGATCCTGCTGGTGCAAGTTCCTCCAACGAAAAGCCATTGCTGGAGATGGACGCGGCGCTGGTGGCAAGCTCCATCATGGCGCTCCCATGAGACGTGAGAACTCGCCACCGGCAGTCAGCAGTTCGGCCGGTCGGCCCGTTTCGACGATCTGCCCTTTTTTCAGCACGACGACATGGTCGCATTCCATGACTGCGCTGAGCCGATGCGCGATCACCACCATGGTGCAGCCGCGCTGGCGCAACCGGCGCAACACCTCGGCTTCCGTGGCAACGTCCAGTGCAGCAGTGGCTTCATCCAGCACGAGAATGCTCGGCGACTGGGTAAGCGCGCGGGCAATCTCGATGCGCGAACGCTCACCACCGGAAAAATTGCGTCCTTCCTCGGCCACAGGCGCGCCATAGCCTAGTGCGCGGCGCGCAATGGTGTCGTGGATCGCCGCGTCGCGGGCACATTCGGCTACTGTCTCGTCGGCCAGCGTGGTGTCCCACAGCGCGATGTTCTCGCGAATGGTGCCCTCGAACAGCACAACGCGCTGATCCACCACGGCCACCGAGCGACGCAAGGTGCGGCGGGGAATATCAAGCAGGGGGCGTCCGTCGATCAGCACTTCGCCGGACCATGGTTGATAGAGCCCGGTCAGCAACATGCCAAGTGTGGATTTGCCCGACCCGGAACCACCCACGATTGCCAGACGCGTGCCCGCCGCGAGCGACAGACTGACACCGCTTAGCAGCGGTGGATCAACCGGGCTATAACCAAAGGTAAGGTTGCGCAGCTCTATCTTGCCCGCGAGGCGAGCGCTATCCGCTGACAGATCGGCGCTTTGCCGGAATTCCGGTGCCATCGGATGCAGCATTGTATCGTCGAGCATGATCAGCGTTGCGCGCGCGCCCTGCAGTTTGATGCCGAGCTGGGTAAGCTGCGCCATCGGCGCGTTGAAGTAGCTCATCAGGCTCTGAAAGGCTACCAGCGCGCCGATGGTCATGGCGCCATCCATGATGCGAAAGCCACCGACGATCAGCACCGCTGCCGCGCCGAGTGTCCCGGTCAGCGAGGGCAGTACGGAGAGCGCCGCCTGGCGGACGGCCATCGCTTGGCCGAGGTTCTGCCGACGCGCATTCAAATTTATCAGCTGGCTGACGAACTCGCTCTCGGCACCGGCTGTTTTGTAAGTCTCGCTCATCTTCAGCCCTTCGCGTGCCATGCCGTCGGCACGGGTTGTCGCGATCAGCTGCCGGTGGCTGTCCTCGCGCAACGCCCGGCCCAGCACTACCATCGTAACAAGGCTTATGGATGAGAAGGTGAGTGCCAGCAGCGCCAGCGGCAGGGCGTAAACCAGCATTACGCCCAGGAACGCGCACGACGACAGCAGGTTCAGTCCTGTCATACCGAAGTCACTTGCCAGTGTGGCAGCAAGCTGATCGTTGAGATTGACCCGGCCCGGCATGTCGGACGGACGCCGCTGTGAGAAATAGGAGATCGGCAGCCGCAACACGTGACGCATATAAGCGAAAGTGCCCGACAGCGAGAGGCTGGTTTCCAGCCGCAGGA
The DNA here is from genome assembly GCA_947377625.1 of Gammaproteobacteria bacterium. GTDB lineage: Bacteria > Pseudomonadota > Gammaproteobacteria > Pseudomonadales > Pseudohongiellaceae > CAILUG01. The sequence continues at coordinate 5,767 of CANCGR010000019.1, forward strand.
TCACCAGCTGCTGCAAATAAGTGGCGATGCCAACCATCAGCGCCAACATGAACATGCCGATCAGCAGCGCACGCAGCCAACTGGTGGTGCCGCCAATCAGAATATTGTCGATGAACAATTGCGAGGTGGCAGCGCTGATCAGTCCCGCCAGCACGATCGGCAGGCTCAGCATGAGCAGAAACCAACCTGTCGCGCCGTGGCTGTGCAAGCGGTCATGCAGTGCCGACCAGCCGCCGGGCGGTTCGCCGCCGCGCTCGAACATTTCGTTCGGAGCCATGCTGAGGACGATGCCGGTAACGTTACGATCAAGGTCGGTCATGTCGACCCGGCGTCGACCACTGGCGGGATCATTGATAACGCCGCCCTTGTCATCAATCCCCTCGAGTACGACGAAGTGGTCCATCGCCCAGTGCAGGATGGCCGGCACCGGAATTTCGCTGAGTTGTTCGAGCTCGATGCGCTGCGCTTTCACGGTCATGCCCAGCGAGCGGGCCGCACGCACCACATTGAGCGCCGAGCTGCCGTCACGGGAAACGCCGCACATAAGGCGCAACTCTTCGAGTGTGAGAAACCGCCCGTGGTATCCCAGGATCATCGCGAGGCACGCCGCTCCGCATTCAGCCGCCTCCATCTGCAGGACGGTCGGTGTCCTGACGCTACCTGTCATGGGCACTCAGGATCAGATCAATGCCCAGCAGCCGGCGTATCACCGGGATGATCAACGCGATCAGGCGCACTGACTTGACGGTGACGATCACATCGGCAGGTGTGCCCGGCTCAATCACAGCGGCGGGCGGCTTGCGCGTCGACCACTGCGGTTGCGAGGGGTCGTCGGGTCGGGTCTCAAGTGCAATCCTCACCTCGAACGGTGCCCCGAGCTGGGCGATAAAGCCCTTGACCAACAGATCGTTGTGCAAAGTGCGATGCATGCCCTCAGTGCTCGACGGCGCTTCCGAGACCTGCAACACGCGCCCTCTTATGAAACCGTCCTCGTCCCGCTCGGTATGCACCGGCGAGACTTCGACGGACTGGCCCGCTGCGATTTTCTTGCCGTCTTCCGCCGAGAAATAGACGATGGCCACCGGGATGGAGGATGCGCCCGCATCAAGCTGTTCAACCACCATGATGGGCGTGCCGCGCTGGACCGGATCTCCGCCATTGGCCTTCAATTCGACAACGCGCCCGCCATGCAACGCGCGCACAACGCCGAGACGATCGAGCCGCAGTCGTATGTTGTCCCTTTGCCGCGTAGCGTCGGCGACGCGACCCTGGGCTTCGAGATCGTTACGCTCGCTCTGAATGAGGCGCGTCTGTTCGTCGACAGCCAACTGGTTGCGCTCGCTATTGGCCTGGGCGATCTGGACTCCCAGGGCGATGAACTCCGCATTCACGCTCAACACGTGATCTTCGGTGACGACCCGTTTCGCGACCATGCTACGCAGCACTTCAACGCGCTTGGACACCGCCGTGCGCTGACTTTCCAGCAAGAGAATATTCTCGGCCAACGCTGCATCGCGCGTGCGGCGGAATCCGTCGAGCGCACGCTGCTCGGTCGCATGATCGGCGCGCAATTGGTTGAGAAAGCCTTGCGCGTCGCTCAACTTGCCTTCGGCGGACGAGAGCTCAAGCTGTGCATCGTGTTGCTCGACATGCGCCAGCACCATGCCAGGCGTTATGTGCTCATTCACAGCTACGGTCAGATCACCCAGAATTCCGGTGGTGTCCGACACAATGTCGACCACGCCGCCCGATGCTGTCAGCATGCCCCGGCTGGCGACGGTAATCGGCACATCAACAAAGCAGCTCCATGTCAAAGCCAAAAGCAGTAGCGCAACCAGCGCGACGCCGGCAGTCCAGGTGAACGGCCGCATGACCTCCAGGTGCTCATCCGGACTGTTGGCTGTGATGGCGGCCTGAACGGCCGCAGAACGATACTTGCTCATTTGATTGCTGGCATTTCAATTCGGACCGAGGTTAGTATCGAAGCATAGTTCAGCTTCATGCAATTTACTTCAAACAGTATCGGTTATTTCCAACGCATTACCTACGAGGACGAACGTATATGTCGCAATCAGCTGTCGCCGAGTTCATGAATTCGGCAGCCACGAATCCTGCCCTTCTCAGCCGCATTGTCAGCGCGGGTGAAGGCCGTTCTGCGAGCGAAGCCGGCGCAGCCATTGCGGCGCTTGGTGCTGAAGCAGGCTTTCAGTTTTCCGGGCTGGACGCTCTGGCATTTCGTGAGCGCGCATTGGCGATCAATGCTGCGTCGAGCGATGGCGAAGACGGCATTCTGGAAGGCGTACGCGGTGGGTCCGGCGATCCCTATCTCGACGCCCAAATTGAGGCTATGAACATCTCCTTGGGATTGGTTGGTCCGAAGGGGACCGGAGTGGGCCTTCAACTCGCTGCGGGCGGAGCACAGGGCGATCTCGGCGGCGCTGCTACCCAGGCTGCACAGGATATGAACGAATCCAGGAATGCGGTGCAACAGTTCTTCTCGAGCGTCTTCAGCGGTTGGTAAGGTCAACCTTCACAAGCAGACCGCGGACCTATGTCTGCGCTGGCGGAAGCCCTCGTCGCATGGCGACTCGCGGTCGGGGACGAACATGTCTCCACCGCAGCAGCTGATCTTGAGCGCTGCGCTACCGCCACTTTCCCCACCTGCGTAGAAATCCTCGCGATCCTGCGTCCGGCCTCACCTGAGCAGGTAAGCGAATGTGTACGCATTGCCGCGCGCTTCGGTACTTCGCTCTATCCCATCAGTCGTGGCAACAACTGGGGCTTGGGATCAAGAGTCCCCACCGCCAGCGGTTGCGTGGTGGTTGATCTCGGACGCTTGAATACCATCACTGCTTTCGATGATGAGATGGGCACCCTTACGGTACAACCGGGCGTTACCTTTCGGCATATTCATCGCTTTCTGGAGGCGGCAGGCGGGCGCTGGTTTCTTCCCGCGATCGGCGGGCCAGCGGATGCCAGCGCGATCGGCAATCTTGCCGAACGCGGTGACGGCGCCGGTCCGACTGGCGACCGCGCCTCTCACGCCTGCGCGTTACAGGTCGTGCTGGCTGACGGCTCGATGATCACTACCGGCTTTGGCATGTTCGACAACGCGGTGATGACCACGCTGTCACGCGCAGGACCGGGACCTAGCCTGGACGGGCTGTTTCTGCAATCTGGTATGGGAATTCTGACAGGCGCGACGCTGTTCCTCAGTCCGATGCCGGCGCATCTGGCGCTGATGCGTGTGCATGTTGCCGGCAAGCAAACGCTGGCCGCGTCACTGGACGTCGTGCGCGCACTGATGCGCGACGGCGTGCTGCAGCCGAACTGCGTTGCCATCTGGAATGCCACCAAGGTGACTATGCGCGGCCGCTCCTATCCGTGGGTGGAGCAGGAGGGCAGGACACCACTGTTCATGCCAGGCACCCAAGCCGGGCAGTCATGGTTCATGACGGCGACGATACATGCGGCCTCCGCCAGCATCGCAGCGGCACATGGTGAGCATATGTCGGCGGCCTTGGTGACTGTGGGCGCAGCCGTGGAAATCATCGATGAAGCCACTTATCCCAGCCTGCGCGCGGAGGCGGCCGGAGCATTGGGTCTAGCGGACGACATCACTGCCGCCAGTGTGTATTGGCGCAAAAAGACAGCACCGCCCGAGGCACTCGCGCCGGAAGCCGATCGTTGCGGCGTTCATTGGGTCTGCCTTGCCCTGCCATTGAACGGAGCCGCGTTCGTCGATGCAGTAAGCTTTATCGAGGAGGCCACCTTCCGCCATTCATTCGAAGCGGTGATCTCCGGTTCTGTTGTCTCACCTCGCGCAATTCATTTGTTCGTCGCGATCATCTACGACCGCGATGTCGTGGGCGACGATGTGGCCGCCCAGCTCTGTCATGACGAAATTCTTGCCGGTCTTGCCGCACGCGGCGTGCATCCGATGCGCCTTGGTATTCAAGCGATGGCATATCTCGCGCAGGCTGGAGAGCCTTACGCTGCACTGATGCGGGTCATTCGCTGTGCGGTGGATCCAAAGGAAATTCTGGCCAAGGGGCGGTATTCGTTCTGAGCTGAGACGGACTTTACAATGACCCCAGGCTCTCAACTAGTTTGCCCAATGTGTGTACAACAGTGGTGCCATATTTTTCGGTAATGGGTGGATTCCCTTGATCTGAATTTATTATTGATGCATAGAAAAACTGCGCGAAGATATGTTGTTGTCTACCAACGCAGCGGGATGTCTTCACGGTGCCCGATTCGCAGCCGGTGCATCCGGTGGCTCTTGATAGCCGTTGCGATCAAGGCGCAATTCAGGATGATCCGCGCAAGGCACGCAGTCGGGTTGATGCAATTCTGGAACGCGACCGCTTACCGGGTTGGTGTAGGTAAACCACATCGGCAAGATGGTGGGCCATTGCTGGGTTTCGCCGGTGCCGCCAGAGAAATGCTCTTCGCGTTTGCCCAGTGAAGTGAGTGCAATATCGACGTTCACGCCGTTGCCAGCCGCGCGGCGTATGCCAGGTGTTGCCGGATCTTTTGATTTTGCCCACACGCCGTCTTTCCATGCGACTGGCGTGATGTAAGGCTCGTCGAGTGTGAGCTCCCAGATTTTCCACGTGCCGTTTTCCAGCACATAGCGGTCGTTGTACATGCCGCCCCAGAACTGCGCGCCGAAGAAATCACCGGCGTTGCCGACTGTCTTGCCGGTGCGTGGTTGAAACAGTTTGAAGCGGCCCGTTGCCGAGCGGCCATCATCGGAGACAATTACCACGGGCTGCATCAGCCAGTGATAGGAAATGCCCGCCTGCGTGTCCGGGCCTTTGCCTTTCACGCGCGCCGCGATGAGACGGTCGCGACCGATGTGATAGCCCTGAAAGGGAGTTTGCTTGAAGCCCTTGGCTGCCATCACGCCGGCCCAGCCGGCTGCATCGGAGTCATCAACGTAGTAGCCATAGGTGGCTGAGATATTCGCGACACCATCCCATGCAGCTGAGCGTGCAAGGCGGCGGCGGGCTTCGTCGATGGTGATCGCACTGGCTTTACCCGGAACTATTTTCCCGGTGAGAACATCGGTTGCTACAGTAACCACGTTGCCCGCAGCTTTCACGGCTTTGCCGGTTACTGGATGCACACCGAGAAACGCTGGCATCGCTAGTAGAGGTGCATCTGCTTTGGCAATCGGCGCGTCAGGTGCATTGGCACTGGTTGGCATCGCGTCAACAAGGCGGCTCTTGCCCCAGCCCTGAAAGATGTCAGTCTTCATCACCACAACGCGGCGCAGCTCACGCAATTTCCACACGCCATCTTCCTTGACGAAACGATTGCGGAAAGTCGCGACTTCCCACCAACCCTTTTCCTGATCGGCTTCGCCCAACATGCCGAGTTCAATGCCGCGTGCGAAGGCTTCGTTGCCACCCGGTGTGATAGTGACAGTAAGGTCGTTCTGCAATCTGTCGTTAAGCTGGCCGTGTTTGAGTCCGGCAGTGCCAATAGTCTCAAGCCAGCGGCGCACGCCGGTGGGGCCGCGCCAAATGCCTTGGCCACTGATCTCTACCACACTGTCTTTGGTGAATAGATCCGCCACGTCGTCCCACATTTTGCGATCGGCGTAGTAGCCATAAGCTGCCTGCAGATTGCGGATGCGATCTTCATCATTCAGTGTGTCGATACGCGCTTGCAGTGTTGCGAGTGTTGCCTTCGTTACTGGAGCTGCGCCAGTTGCAGGCGGAATGGGAACACCTGCCGACTCAACATCGAAATGTTTGGGAACCACCGGCACATCGCCACCGCCAAAGTTGATCCAGCCGTCTTCATAAGCGCCATCGTATTGCGGGAAGTAGCGCGCGGTCGCAATTTTCCACACGCCTTTTTCACGCGCATAGTCGTTTTCGAAAACGCCGCCTTCAACACGTGCCTGTCCGGCATGACCATGAAAGATAATGGCTTGCCAACGCACCTTGGCACTTTCGCCGTCGAGCGCAAGGTTGATGACGGGGGCATCGATCATCATGCTGGAGAGGCCGTCCGGCTTCACGCCGTCGTAGCCACCGCCGTAGCGCGTGCGCAGGAAAGCGGCGATTTGGTTAGGGCCTTTCGCGGTCTGCGCAGGCTTGATCAGTCCATCGAAAACGAAGCTGCCATCAGCAGCAAACAGCGCGCCGACCTCGTTCCACAACCCGTATTGCGCATACTGCGCATAGCTGCTTTGCAGTGCCTTGACTGCGCGCACGCTCTCAACGCGATCAACATCGCGCGCCAACTCATTGAGCGATGATTGCGCCGTAGCGATGGTCGATAACGCCAGAGTGGATAACAGCGCCAAACCAATCGATAGAAGCTTTGCACGGTATGACATCGAATTTCCCTCTGCGAATGAACTTTATTATTTCGGGGGATTCTGCCATGGATCGATGGGGTCAACGAGGGAAACTAAATGCAAATCGGATACATCACGGCACGAGGATGTGGTCCGGTGCCAGATCAGCGTGATGACGACCAACCATCAAGCGGTAGGCCGCTTCAATGTGGCGGGCGAAGGCCGGCGTGTCGAACAAGGGTGTGGTGAGGCGGTTGTCGGCCAGTTTGTTTCGGATGTGTGCCAGTTGCTGCGGATGCGTCGCCAGCTCGATGGCCAACGCTTCGTACTGTGCCTGTGAACCGGTGATCAGCTCGGGCAGTTGAATGGCAGTGAGCAGACTGGCTGCAACACGGCTGGCGAAGGACTCGCCCATCAGCGTCAGCACCGGCAAACCCGCCCACAAGGCGTCGCTGGCGGTGACGCCGGCATTGTAAGGGCTGGTATCCAGGAACAAATCGGCTGCACGGTAACGCGCCAGATATTCTGCGCGCGGCAGGCGTTGGCCAAACACCAGCCGGTTGCCGTCTATGCCTCTGGCTTGTGCTGCTCTGCGCAGATTGGGGCCGGCCTGTTCATTGTCGGTGTACAGGAACAGCACGCTGCCGGCCACGGCCTGCAATATGCGCATCCATCCGTCGAAAACAGCAGGCGTGATCTTGTAGTTGTTGTTGAAGCAGCAAAATACAAAGCCTGTGTCCGGCAAACCCAATTCCGCTCCCGCCAACACCTTGTCGGCGATGCGCCGTTGCGAGTCGTTGACTTGATAGCTGGGCAGGTAAGCGATTTTTTCGGAGTAGTGTTGTCGCGACTGCCCAGGAATGATGGTGTCGTCGGCGAACAGATAATCCATGCAGGCAGCGCCTGTCGTGCCGAGAAAGCCGATGTAGCTGACCTGTATGGGCGCAGCCCGACAGGCAAAAATTCCCGGGCGGCTGCCGGTGGTGTAGCCGCTCAAGTCCACCGCGATATCGATATTCAATTCCCTGGCCAGACGCGCCGTTTCGACATCGCTCTTGTTGCTGACATCAATGAACCGGTCAAACGCGGCTGCCAATCTTTGTTGCATCGCGGTGCCTTGATGGGCTCCGAACGAGAATGCCGTTATTTCAAAGCACTGCTTGTCGTGCAGCTCGAATAATTCGGCGCTCAGGAAGGCAACCGGGTGTTCACCAAAATCGGCCGAAAAATAGCCGATGCGTAGCTTGTCTTGCGGCACTCCTTTGGGAATCACGCCCAACGCATCATTGTGCGGATATTTGGCCTTCACATGAATTTCGGCATTGTTTTTGTGGAGCATAGGCGAATCCAGCAGCGGCAGCAGGTGGAGCGGGGCGACAGCGTTCTTGCCATGTTCAACCTTGCGGGCCAGGTCGGCCAACTGTGTGTCGAATTGATCCCAGTCGCATATTTGCATTCTTGTATGCAGCATGAAGCCGCTCAAGTGCTCAAGGTCAGGATCAAGCGCAAAGGCTTGGTCGTAGCTCGCCAGCGCTTCATCCAGTCGCTTCAATTCATGCAAGGTAATGCCACGGTTCAGCCAGGCATTGGCACTGTCGGGCTTGATGGCAATGACGCGGTTGTAACTGGCAATGGCATCTTCCAGCCGTTGGAGTCGTTTGAGCGCATCGCCAAGGTTCATGTGGGTGTTGGCATAGTGGGGTCTGATCGCGATGGCGCGGTCATAACTGGCTACAGCTGCGCCCAGTTGTTTGAGGTCTTGCAGCACAATGCCACGGTTGTGCCAGGCGTCTGCATAGTCCGGCCTGATGGCAATGGCACGCTCATAAGCCTGCAGGGCGGCCTCAAGCTGCTTCAGCCGGTACAGCGCAACGCCACGGTTGTAGTGTGCTTCCGGGTAATCCGGCCTGATGCTGACGGATTGGTCGAGTCGCGTGAGTGCGTCGCCAGCACGGTCGAGGTCCAGCAACAAGCTGCCGAGGTTGTTCAGCACTGAGGCATTGCGTGGACTGATCGCAACCGCACGATCCAGCAGATCGGCCGCTTGTTCCAGGCGTTGTGTCTGCGCAGCAATAACACCGAGCAGGTTGAGCGCGTCGAAGTAATCCGACTCTGCCTGCAAGACATATTGGCACAGTCGTTCCGCTTCGGCCCATGCGCGGGCGTTATACGCAGCGAGGGCCTGTCGCATGGCATTGGGCAAAGTAGTGGCT
>CANCGR010000020.1 GCA_947377625.1 Gammaproteobacteria bacterium
AATGATCCTGAAGCAAAACCGCTGCTCTCCGACAGCAAAGGTGCAGTGACGGTGAAGGTGCGCAACAGCGGCTTGAACGTCATCTATGCCAGCTATGAAGTGCCGGCAGGTGCTGGCGAAGATGCTGATATCGTACAGCATGCAGCTACGCTTGCCTTTGTGTTGCCAGAAGCAGCTCACTAAAACGGCGCGGTGATTTTTTGTGGGCGTGCCGGGAGGGCGGGTAGAACTGGTTGCGGTTGAAACGACAGATCAGCCCAGCCGCAGCTTGATACTCGCCCCACCCCATTCACTGCGCTCTATGCGCAGCTCACCGCCATAGGCACTGACGATCTCGGTGACTACCGCAAGGCCTATGCCCTGCCCGCTCTTGACAGTATCGGCGCGGGCGCCACGCTGCAGCACATAGTGGCGGTCACTCTCGGCAATGCCGTTACCATCATCATTCACCTCAAGCAGCAAGGCCTTGCCTTTCTGCGATGCCTTCACTTGCACCAACGTGTGGCCGTATTTGAAAGCGTTGTCGAGCACATTGCCGCACAGTTCCATCAGGTCGCTTTCATCGCCATAAAACTGCACCTCTGCCGCCATTTCAAACAGAACCTTGGTGGCTTTGTCGCGATATACCTTCTGCAGCGCGCCAACAAGTTTGGTGATCACTGGCGCCAATGCCACCGGGCGCGCCAGCACGGCCTGATTGGTTTTTACTGCGCGCTTCAACTGATAAGACACAATCTGGTCCATGCGCTGCAGCTGATCACTCATGTCTTTGCGGTGTTCATCGGTAAACTCGCCGTCGGACTTGGCTTCCTGCAGGGCGGTGGAGAGCACCGCCAACGGCGTCTTCAAACTGTGGGCAAGATTGCCCAGCATCGTGCGGAAATGATTCTGGCGTTCACGCTCGCTTTTGATCAGCAGGTTAAGGTTTTCCGTCACCGGCACAAGCTCACTGGGATAATGTTGCTGCAACTGGTCCTGCTTGCCGCTTTCAATGGCTGAAACATCCAGCGCCAATTGCTGCAGTGGCTGCAGCCCCCAACGCAGAAAATAATATTGGGCAATGCTGAGCAACACTGTGAGCGCGCCAAACCACATGTAGAGCGTGGACTCGAATTCCTCAATCTGGGAATCGGTGGGCGCAGTGGATTCCATCACCACAAAATAAAAATACTGACCCAGTGCTTCCCAATACGTGCGATAGCTGGCCCAGGCCAACGTGCCCTGTTCACCGGCGCTGGTCTGGCCGTAATTGGTTTGGCCGGGCTGCATCTTGCTGCTGAGCATCAACGCGTGATCGAGGCTGAGCGAAAGTGCAGAAGGGCTGCGCCACAATTCACGGCCATTGCGATCAAAGATGAAGCCGTACAGGCCCGAGTCGATTTGGGTAAAGCGGGCTTCTTCGAGATCAGGCAGGAAAAATTTGTTGCCGTCCGGTTCGGCCACGCCCAACAAAGCATAGACCTGCAATTGCAGACGTTCAGCTACTGCAGCGGCGATGCTGCGTTGGTAAGCCCGATCCAGCGCATAGCCGGCGAGGCCGAGAAACACCACCAACAACACTCCGAACGCCAGCACCAGACGCCGGCGCATCGAATAGGGAGCGTCAACGCTTGTTGGCTGGGACATTGAAGCGATAACCCTGTCCCCTGATGGTGTCGATGGGTTTCAGCTGCTCATCAGGATCAAGCTTTTGCCGCAGGCGGCGGATGAAAACTTCCAGCACGTTGCTGTCGCGGTCGTGATCCTGTTCGTAAAGATGTTCGGTGAGTTCGGTTTTCGAAATGACCTTGCCCGGATGCAGCATCAGGTATTCGAGCACTTTGTATTCGAACGCGGTGAGTTCAACTTCAACACTGCTCACCGTCAGTTTCTTGGCCGTGGTGTCGAGGCTGATGTGGGCAAATTCCAGCGAGGGCTTGGCAAAGCCGGCCGCGCGGCGCAACAAGGCGTTCAGGCGTGCGCGGATTTCTTCGATCTGAAAAGGCTTGACCACGTAATCGTCGGCGCCAGCATCGAGGCCGCCCACTTTGTCGGTCCATTTGTCGCGCGCGGTAAGAATCAGGATGGGGAACACCAGGCCTTTGGCGCGAATGGCCTTGATCAGTGAAATGCCGTCAAGCTCCGGCAGGCCCAGATCGATGATGGCGGCGTCGTAACCGTATTCACCAGCCTGGAACAATGCGGTCTTGCCATTGCTGGCGCTGTCGACCACGTAGGAATTGTCTTCAAGCGCCTTGACCAGGCGAGCTCGCAGCAGATCTTCGTCTTCAACAACCAGTAATCGCATGGGGATTTGTTCTTATGTTTATTCGGAAGAGCGGATGACGGAGCCGTTATCGGCATTCACAATGACATTGAACACAGTGCCGCCTTCATCCATGCGCACGCGCCAGTTGTCGCCGTCGCGGCGTATGTTCAAAACGCGGCCGGAATAGGCACTGCGTGCAATATCGTTGGCATCGCGGCGACTGATGGAAGACTGATCACTTTGGGTGGCGGGTGAGGCAAAGCCGTTCTGGAATCTGTCACTCTGACCGCGATCGTTTTGGCCTCGGTCATTCTGACGTCTGTCGTTTTGACTCCGATCATTTTGACCCCGATCATTTTGACCTTGGTCGTTGTTGGCCGGGCTATGTTTACGCAGCTGCTCGAACTGCTGGCCTATTCTCTGCGCGAAACTCTGCCCGCTGGCCATTGGCACCAGCAGGCAGTTGCACAAAAAGAGGGCGAGCAGGGTTTTCATTATTGCTGACCACGATATTAAAACTTGGAACCACTTTCGATCCGGTTCGGTTTACTGAACCGGTTCTGCGTTGACGCGAATACGCAGTTTATCGCCCGGGTCACGATCCATTCTCACAGTCTGTTCAGTTCCATTGTAGCGATAGCGTACATCATAACCAACCAGTTTATCCTCCTGGCGGGTGGACGCGACGGTGCGGCATTTCTCGACAGTTTGCGTGCTCACGGTGTCATGCTCGTGGTTGGAATTGTCGATGTCGTGGGCGATGGTGCCACCCAAAACCGCACCGACAACCGTGCCTACCTTGGAGTTGGTGGTGTGGTGACCCACCGCATTGCCGAGTGCTCCACCGATAACCGCGCCAAGAATTTCCGGGGTAGCCGAGTCATTATTGTCGCGACGACGATCATGGCGGGCCACCTCTTCTTCCCAGCACTCGCGTTTGGGCGTGCTAAGCTCAACCGTGTGGTAAATCGGAGTGGTCGAGATCACATCCGCGACTTCATAGGTCGTGCCTGCCACAGCGAAATTTGTGAAACCTGCAATGTTGATCGCCAACAGCCCACATACAGCCAAATGTAATTTTTTCATGGTAGCTTCTCCGTTTTGCCAGCTGAATTTCAGCCTCTTAAAAATAACCTTGCACATCAAAATCCGGTACGTGGCTACTTTAGAAGAAGTGAACTTAATAAGGCCTGAATTGCCTTTGTGGCGATTACCGCATAATAATCCGGCACTTTTTGCCACCTGGACTGCCCGCATGCTGACGCTGCCCCGCTTGATCCTCACCAGCCTTTTGTCGTTGGGCCTTGCAGCCAATGTGGCGCAGGCGCAGTTGCCGCAACCTGTGAAGACTGCATTGGGTCTGGTGCAGGGCGAGCTTGCCGCTGGCAGCACCAGCGTCAGTGTATTTCGTGGCCTGCCCTACGCGGCACCGCCCGTGGCAGAGAACCGCTGGCGCGAGCCGCAGCCTGCCGTCAGTTGGGCTGGCGTGCGTATGGCTGATCGCGCTGCGCCCCGCTGTGTGCAACGCGGCTTTGCGCCCGGTGCTGACCAGCCACAAACCAGTGAAGACTGCCTCTACCTGAATGTGTGGACGCCCGCTGCCACCCCTGCCGCGCTCTTGCCGGTTTTGGTGTGGGTGCATGGCGGCGGTTTCTTTGCCGGCACCGGCAGCGATGCCGCTACCAACGGCGCCAATCTTGCCAGTCACGGCGCAGTGGTAGTGACCATCAATTACCGGCTTGGCGCCTTTGGATTTTTGGCGCATCCGCAACTCACCGCAGAATCCCCGCATCACAGCTCCGGCAATTACGGACTGCTCGACATGCTGGCGGCCCTGCAGTGGGTGAAGACCAACATCGCGGCCTTTGGTGGCAATGCTGACAATGTGACGCTGGTGGGTGAATCGGCTGGCGCCCAATCGGTAGGTGCACTGATTGCATCACCGTTGTCAGCCGGCTTGTTTAAACATGCCATCCTGCAAAGCTTCTGGTCGGGCTTTTATCTGAATAGCCAACCCACTCTTGCCAGCAGGGAGGCACTCGGCAGTGAGCAAATGCAGAAAGCCGGCATCGCGGATATTACGCACTTGCGACAGGCCAGCACGCAGCAGATTTTTGAAAAGCTGGCCATTACCGGCGCCATCAATGTGGATGGTTACCTATTGCCCAAGGATCCCGCACTGATTTTTGCTGCGGGCGCGCAACAACCGGTGGATGTGCTGGCTGGCTCCAACAGCAATGAAGCGGCATTTTTCGGGCCCGGCCCGCAAACCCTGGCAGCGTTGCATGATTATGCGAGCCGCTTCGGCGCGTTGACCGACAGCTTCGCCAAGGTCTATCCCGCAGCCGATGACAGCAAGATACAGCCGGCTTACTACAAGGCCTTCAGCAGCGAGATGGCATGGCAAACACGCAAGTTGGCGCGCTATCAGTCTGAACATGGCCGGCATGCTTATGTTTACTATTTCAGTCAGGTGCCGCCGGGGCAGGAAGCGCGCGGTGCTACCCACGTCTCTGAGTTGGCCTATGTGTTTAATCAGCACGAGCAGAATCCGAAGTGGACTGCTGCGGATCGCGCACTGTCAGATCAGATGGCGCAGTACTGGGTCAACTTTGCTGCCAACGCCAATCCCAACGGCAAGGATCTGCCTGCGTGGACTGAATACACGCCAAAAAATCCCGGCAATGTGATGATGTTGGCCGACAAACCCGCAGTAGCAAAAGCGCCGACTCATGCAGCAGTGGAAATGGATTTCTTTGACAAGGCTTATCTAAACCAGTTGAAGTCGCTGCAACCTTGAATTCGCAATCAATGCAGCGGCGGCAACGGGCAATCGAGTAACGCAGCCACCACGCGCACCAGATCGAGTTCTTCGGCAGTGAGTTTGCCGTCGTGTTGCACGCACACCACCATGGCTTTCAACAAGCGCGGTTTTTGCAAAGGTTTCAACTGGATCAGTTTGTCGATTGCCGCATCCAGCGCGTGGATGTCGGTAGGCAACAAGGTAGTGGCGGGAAGTTGAGCATTGCTGCAGGCAGCAGCAAAGGCTGCCGCTGCGTCATCGTCATTGTTTCCCGCCCCTGCCAGCGCTGACAGCAACACGCGACATTCTTCGTAGCACATATCCAGTGTCAGCTTGGCAGGCTCACCATGGCCGCTATCCAGATAGTGACGCAGCAATCTGCTTAGGCTCCATTCCTGCAAACTTACTTCGCCATCGATGCTGATGAGCTGGGTAATCAAATGCAAAAACTGGCTGAGCTGATCCTTGGACAATTGCTTCAACGCAGGTTGTGCCAGTTCAACCAGTGTTAAGTCCAGCGCGCGCGACAGTGGCATCAACAACTTCAATTGCTGCGCCAATGTGGCGAACCAAGCAGCCGGCAACTGCTTTTGCAGCAAGTCCAGTTGCGCGCGAGCCACTGAGGCTTGCGACTGCGCAATCACCACGCCGTACATCAACAGGCTGGCTGTCAGGGTTGTGTGCAGCTGCTGCTTGATTTCCTCTGGCACTGCCGCCAAATGTGCCTGCGCAAATTCCAGACTCTGCGACGATGCCGTACCTACTGCGCTGACCAATACTGCGGCCAGCGCTTCGGCATTGGTGGCCCGCGCAGACGAGGTGCCAGAGAGTTTTTCATCCGGCAGTGAACTGTAAGCAATCACTCTTTCTTTTTCCGGATTGATCAGCTCGCCATTCCAGCGCGGATCGATGCGACGGATGCGTTCACCAATGGGCGGATGCGTGGCAAACATGCCGCCGATGCCGCGTCGCATAAGACCTTCGCCAAACAGCATGTGGCTGATCTCTGAGGTTTCGTGTATCAGCATGCGCGAACCCAACGCGTAACCGCCGATTTTTTTCAGCGCGTTGCCTATGCCTTCCGGGTTACGCGTGAACTGCACAGCCGACGCATCGGCCAGAAATTCGCGCTGCCGGCTGACCGCCGATTTGATGATGTTGCCAAAAAATACGCCGGTATAACCCAGTATTGTGAACGCCACCCCCACGGCCAAAAACACAGTCGCCGCCTGATTGCGGTCGCGGCTCATGAAGCGCAAGCGCAGCAATTGCGACCCGAGCAAACCAATCAGCAGCAAGCCGTGCAACCAACCGATCAGCTTCAGATTGAGTCGCATGTCGCCATTGAAGATATGACTGAATTCGTGGGCAATTACGCCTTGCAGCTCATCGCGACTTAACAACTTGATCGCACCGCGTGTGATGCCGATAACCGCATCCTGCTGACGATAGCCGGCGGCAAATGCATTGATGGCATCGTCTTCGATCAGATACACCGGCGGCACTGGCAGGCCTGCAGCAAGCGCCATCTCTTCCACCACGTTGAGAACTTTCGACTCATCGATGCTGGGTTCATGGCGACTGAGCAGCCGGCCTCCCATACTTTCGGCCACTACACGGCCACCGCTGCGCAATTGCGCGATGCGATAGAGCGCACCCAGAAAGACGACGCTGACGATTACTGTAGCAGTGCCGAACAGGATATCGAGTGGCAATGGGCCATGCGCATTAACGGCGCTGCCTGTGGGTGTTTTTACCACAGCAAGCGCGGTGGCAACGACAAAGCTGGTAACGGCTATCAGCGTTACGATAGCTGCGGTGAACAGCAACAACAGTTTGCCGGTGGATGAGCGCGCCTGATCCTGGTGCTCGAAGAAATTCACAAGCAGCCTCGCGGACTGTCAGTTCAAAAACTGACTTTGGGGGCTTCCTGGATTTTGTCGCTGTCGGCAAATTCAAGCAGCGTGCCGTTGGCGCCATGCCCGAACAAACCAGCCAGCAATACGGGCGGGAAGGTTTGTTTGTAGGTGTTGTATTCGGTTACCGCATCATTGAAAGCCTGACGCGCAAACGCGACTTTGTTCTCGGTGCTGGTAAGTTCTTCGCTTACCTGCAGCATGTTCTGGTTGGCTTTGAGATCAGGGTAGGCTTCCATCACCACGTTCAAGCGTCCCATCGCCCCAATCAATTGTCCTTCGGCTTGACCAAGACCGCTCATCGCACCGGGTGAGCCGGGTGCCGCACTGGCTGCACTCAAGCCACTGACTGCCTTGTTGCGGGCGGCAATTACTGCTTCCAGCGTGCCGCTTTCATGCTTCATGTAAGCCTTGGCAGTTTCCACCAGATTGGGGATCAGATCGTAGCGGCGTTTCAGTTGCACCGCTATTTGCGAAAAGCCGTTTTCAAAGCGGTTTTTCAGCGTCACCAGCTTGTTGTAGATGCCGATCACCGCTAACAACACCACTGCAATGATCACCAGTGTCACTATCATGGTTATGCTCATCGACCTGCTCCTTTGTGATTGGGGATTACCAAAGCCTGATGATGCAAGTATTACCCCGTGGTTTCAATGATGGGGTAATGACCAGCAATCAACGACTGATCTGCTGCAGCCAATCTTGCAAGTTGTAATGGTTGGTGACGCGCTTGATAAGGCCGCCTTCGATTTCGAAAAAGGTGCCCACGCGCAAACGATAGGTCTGCCCCTTGGCCGGCGGCAGATCGCTGTCTGTTTGCAGATAAGTGCCGGTCAATTCGAATTCTGCCGCCGCGCGCTTGCCGTCGGTGCTGTAAAAAATACAAGGGTTGTGTACTTGCTCCTTGTAGCAGCGTTCCATGTGTTGCAGGAACTCTTTGAACATTTGTTTGCCTTTGCGCGGAGCACCCTGACAAGGATCGTGCACTACATCTTCGGCCAACAGCTCAAGCATGCCGGAGTAAGAGCCGTCGTTGAAACACTGATAGTATTTTTCAAGTATGTTGTTCATTGATAAAGCCAGTACCTGTTCATGAAAAGCCCCGCAATATGCTGCGATATTGCGGGGCGGTTTATTACCACTGCATGCGCCGCAGAATTATTGTCCCGGCGGCGCAAAGGCCGGTGCATTTTTAGCGGCAATCGCACGATCCACCATGTAAGCACGCACAAGCGCAGTTTCTTCTGCTGTGAGTTTGCCTTCGAAAGACGTCATGCCTTTGTCTTTGCGGATGCCGCCGAGCACTACCTGGTCAAAGGCTTGCTGGCTGACCAGCAACGGTGAACGGCGCAGATCCGGGAACATGCCACGGCTGGCGCCGCCATCTCCATGACAGATCGCACAAGCGCCACCGTAAATTGTGCCACCTTTGGCGACTTCGTCAGCAGTGGCAGTTTGTGCCGGCGGAGCAAACGGTGCTTGGGTGTATTCGGCATTTGGAGGCAGCTGGGCTTTGCCGCCCAGTTTGAATACCAACAGCCGTGCGTAAGTAGGCGCGTAGTAACCACCAGGGCCACCGCCGCCGACTACCTGCGCCAGATATTGCTCGCCATCAATTTCATAAGACATGGAACCGGCAGCAATACCGGCCTGTACCGGATAGGACCAGATCTGTTCACCAGTGTCGGCCTTGAATGCCTGCATCTCACGTTTCGCGCCATTGCCACTGAACAACACATTACTGGCAGTAACTTGCATGCCTACTGCCGAGCCAGCGGTGACTACGCTCCACGCAGCTTTGCCTTGCACCGGGTCCCACGCCAGAATTTTGGTATCGCCACCGCGCGGGATTTTGTTGCCTGGTTCATCGTAAGCCTTGTCGCCACCGGTGAAGTTCACGTTGAGGTTGAAGTTGCCGGGGCTGCCATTGGGCATCACGGTGTAAGCAATGCTGCTTTCACGCGCCGGAATGTAGAGCAAACCAGTATTCGGGCTAAACGCCATGGAATGCCAGGAATGCGCACCGACCGGGCCCGGTTGTGCAATGCGTGGACCTTCGGCCTTGGTGTAACGCGCAGCGTCGTTAATAACAGGGCGGCCAGTGGCGAGGTCATAACCGGAAGTCCAGTTCACCGGCACAAAGTTGTTGGCGACCAGCAACTGGCCAGTGGTGGCATCCACCATGTAGTAGTAACCGCTCTTGGTGGCTTGCATCGCAACATGGCGGGTCGTGCCGTTGATGGGGATGTCAGCAACCGTGATTTGCTGCACCGCGTCGTAATCCCATTCTTCTGACGGGATTTCCTGGTAATGCCATTTGTATTCACCGGTATCGGCATCAACCGCCACAATGGAAACCGTGAACAGGTTGTCGCCGCCATCCGGGCTGCGCGCCTTGGAGTTCCATGGCGCACCGTTGCCTACGCCCATCAACAGCAAATTGGTCTTGGGATCATAGGTAATTGCATCCCAGGTGGAGCCGCCCCCGCCCTTCTCCCACCATTTGCCAGTCCAGGTTTTTGCCGCCATTTCCATGGCTTTGTTTTCGAAACCGTCAGCCGGGTTGCCGGGCAATGTATAGAAGCGCCACACCTGTTTGCCGGTCTCGGCATCGTAGGCGGAGACATAACCGCGATAGATGTATTCAGCACCGCCGTTACCGATAAAGACTTTGCCGTTGGCTACGCGCGGGGCGCCGGTGATTGTGTAGAACTTGCTTTGGTCGGTGGTGAGAGTGCTCCACACTTCTTTGCCGGTGGCAGCATCCAGCGCAACCAGTCTGCCGTCATAGACGCCAACATAAACTTTACCATTCCACACGGCGACGCCGCGATTCACTACATCACAGCAACCTCTGGCGCCGAATTCGCCGGATACTTTCGGGTCATACTGCCAAAGCACTGCGCCGGTTTTGGCGTCATAGGCGTTCACTTTGCTCCAGGCTTGTGACACGTAGATAACGCCATCCACCATCAACGGCGTCGACTCCTGGCCTCGGTTGGTATCGAAATCGGCGAACCACGCCAGACCCAGCTCCTTGATGTTGTCGGCAGTGATCTGCTTGAGACCACTGAAGCGCTGCTCGTTGTAAGTGCCACCGTAGGTCATCCACTGGCCTGGCTCCTTGTCGGCATTGTTCAGGCGGCTCTGTGTCACTTTGGCTGTGACAGCGGCAGCCTTTTGCGCATCGGCCTCTGGCGCCGTGGCTGATTTGTTGCCGCCACAAGCTGCCAGCAAGGCAGACAGCATCGAAATTACAAGAAGTCTTGTTTTTGGCATGGCTTATACCTTTTATTGGTTTTATTAAGTGTTACCTATGGCACCAAGCTTGGACGTATGAAGGATGACTCAAGCTTGGCGCATGGGCTGACAATGGAAAAGAATAGTAGCCCAACTACCGGTGTTGGCACAGCTGCGGCGGGGGTGACGCGGACGCTTACTCAGCGCCGTGCATGTAACGACGCACTACGGGCGCAATCAGCAGCATCACGGCGGCGGCGCCGAGCGAGATATAGCCCACTTGCGAATAAACCGCGATATAGGTGGCCTTGGCAGCAGCAACATCCACCAGCTGGCCGCCTATGGTTTCTGCGCCTGTGGTTTTGGCAATGACGCCCGCCAGATAATCAGCAAGCCCGGAGTACAGAAACCACGCGCCCATCATCATGCCGACAGTGCTGGCAGGTGCCAACTTGGTGACTGCAGACAAACCCACGGGTGACACCATCAGTTCACCGATGGTATGAATCGCGTAAATCAGGAAAATAAAACCGACTGCGATAAGACCGGTTGTTCCCGACAGTTTCATGCCCGCAACCAGTGACAGAAAACCGAGCCCGGCCATCGCCACACCGAGTGCAAATTTCACTGCGGCCGGGGGATTAAGTTTGTAGCGCGCCAGCATGGTCCATAGCCACGCCAGCACCGGCGCAAACATGATGATGTACATTGAGTTCAGCGACTGGAATACCGGCGCCGGCACTGCCATGCCCAACAACGAGCGATCCACCAATCTGTCGGTGAGCAAGTTGAGTGACGAGCCCGCCTGTTCAAACAAGGCCCAGAACGGAATTTGCGCGAGAATGAAATAGATGCCGGCCAGCATGCGGTGGCGCTCTTCGCCTTTGCAGCGGATAAGCGCGAAGGTAATCAAGGTCACCAAAATCAGTATGCCCAACAGACCCACATAACTTTCATCCACCAGATGGGCGTTCATCACCAGCAGCATCGAAACCGCGATAATCGCCAGCCCGGTGAGATAACACAGCATCTCAACCGTGAGAAATCCAAACACGCGCTCGCGCAATTTGGCAGGATTCGGTGGTTCTGCTTTTCCTTCCAGCCAATGCTGGAATTTCAGGAAGGTGCCCAAGCCGAGTAACATGCCAATGCCGGCGAGGCCGAAGCCGTATTTCCAGCCATAGTAGATGCCGAGATAGCCGCACAAGATCGATGACAAGAAGGCGCCCAGATTGATGCCCATATAGAAAATCGTGAAACCGGAATCGCGGCGAGCGTCGCCAAAGCCATAGAGCGAACCGACGATGGTGGAGATGTTGGCTTTGAGGAAGCCGACACCGGCAATGATCAATGCCAACGACAGGTACATAAGGTTCTGATGAAAATCATCAGTTTCGACATGCACGCTGTAATCGCGCACTGCGATGCTGGCCGGCAACCCCACCACAGCCGGATTGTCGATCAGCATGGTGGTAGCGCCTTCATTGAATTTCAGTGTGGAAACGCCTTGCGCCGACACCACAATCTGATGCGCATCGCCGCCTCTGCCATCCAGCGTTAGTTGGTAATCCTGCCCCTGAAAGGTCATCAACTGGCGCGCGCCGCCGCCCTCAAACGTCATGCCGAAATGACCCAGCACCAACAGCAAGGCACCGAAAGTAACGGCTTTGCGTGAACCCAGATATTTGTCGGCCAAGGTGCCGCCGATAATGGTCATCACATACACCAGAGCGGTATAGGCACCATAAATGGTATTGGAACGCGCATCACTGAACAGGAAATGCTGGGTCAGGTAGAGGATGAGCAAACCGCGCATGCCGTAGTAGGAAAAGCGCTCCCACATTTCGGTGAAAAACAGGATGACCAGGCCGCGCGGATGACCGAGCAATGTTGGACTGGCGGCCGCCTGATTGGTATTGCCACCGATGTTGGACTGAGCGCTCATGCCTGGAACCTTGGTTGGTTAATCTGGCTTCATTTCAACAACATCTGTGTGCCAGAGCAAGAAATCTGCCGTCTGGAAGTGTGAAAGCCAATGAAACCGGCAACGGGAACAGCAGCACTCAAGACTGGAGGACTGTGGTGCAACTAGCGGGCTAAGCGTGAAGAGAGGCGGAAAAAGAAACAGCCAGTGGGCATTACATCCAAGATCTGCCCACTGACTGCAAGGGGAACTGTTGAAACAAATTGCGCTACTGTCCTGAGTCCCTGAAGAGAGCGCTGACGGGGTTTGGTCTTGACTGGCAAGATCCTGTCTCTATGCACAAAGAGAATATAGATTCGTAAAACATTGTCAAGCTCTGAGTTTGGAGAAAACACAAAAAAGCCGGCCTTTTTCCCATACACCCAATCCACGGGCCAGCTCAGACAAGCAAAGGAACCAAAGCCCTAAATTCTCAGGATTTGCTGCAAATTGTCACCATTGCGGCATGCGACTCGCTCATAATTACAGCTTAAGATACTGGGCTGACAGGCTTGTTTTAGGTTCTCTGGCTCGGTTATGTTAGAAAGCATTGCACTGTAGACTTAAGTCAAAATGCATAATCAGAATTATGGTTCTAATTTATTGTGAAAAAGCCCACTAACACCCCCTCCCAAACCCATGGCGTTGCCATCAAGCAGGAACGTGGCCAGCTTACCCATGACAGGCTGATAGCAACCGGCTTCAGAATGCTGGAACTGACTGATTTGCAGGAGATTTCAATCGCCGAACTTACCCGTGAAGCGGGGTATTCGGTTGGTGCTTTTTATTCCCGCTTTCGCAGCAAGGACGAGTTTTTTGATGCACTGATTGCCAAACATCTGGAAACCCGCACCCGCACTCAAGTTTATTTGTTTGCCACGCTGGCTACCGATGTACTTATCAGCGAGATGATTCACAACGTTGTGA
Organism: Gammaproteobacteria bacterium; assembly: GCA_947377625.1. Lineage (GTDB taxonomy): Bacteria > Pseudomonadota > Gammaproteobacteria > Pseudomonadales > Pseudohongiellaceae > CAILUG01. The sequence continues at coordinate 13,098 of CANCGR010000020.1, forward strand.
CTTATTACTGGGATCACAGGAAATTCTGGCGGGCCGTGCTGGTGCGCAGCGTGCGTGATTCAGCGTTTTGGGAACCCATCCGCAAGCATGGCCACGAATTCGCCGGCAGATTCATTGAACGGCTCACCAAAGAAATCGGTCGCAGTTTGAGCGAAAAGGAAGAATCCAATATTGCGTTCGCTTTTCAGGTAACGCTCGGCACTATCAACAGCACCCTCATCAACCAGCACGGGCCGATCTTCATGGGCCAGAAGCTGTTTATTGAAGAGCTGATCCGTGCATTCCAGCTGATTTCGGATTTCGACAATCTTGTGCTTGCCGTAGCTCGCAAACGCAAGGCCTGAGCAGCACTTCTCCGGCCCCACCACCTCATAACTACACTATCTAATTTGTAGATATTCAGCGGCCACAGAGCCGGGAGGAACCACGATGCTTTACCGGAACACGTTGTCGCTGCTGTTGCAACAATCGCGCATGTGCGTGGCGATCTTGGCGTTAATGGCTGTTGGGGCATGCAACGACTCCCCGATCGCCTCGGCGCGTGCTGCAGAAGGTAGCAGCTCTGCGGCAACGGCTCCGGCGCGAGCCCGAAAAACCCCGGACAAACCCAATATTCTGCTGATCGTGGCGGATGACCTTGGCTACAGCGATCTCAGCCTCTATGGCAGCGAAATCCCCACCCCCAACATCGATGCACTGGCTCGCAGCGGCATGTTGCTGGATGAGTTCTACTCCGGACTTACCTGTTCACCAACCCGCTCCATGTTGTTGTCAGGTACTGACAACCACTTGGCAGGCTTAGGCGTCATGGGCGCACCCACCCGCCCCGAGCACAAGGATCAGCCCGGCTATGCGG
>CANCGR010000021.1 GCA_947377625.1 Gammaproteobacteria bacterium
CGGTCGCAATCTGCATTCCTTCCCTGCGCATGTGCACGTCGTGTGCGGCCAGCTGCAAGCCATGCAGAAAGCTGACTTCCAGCGGCCCGCTGATTTCAATGTCGAGCGAAAATGAGGCGGAGAGGGTTTTTTCCAGATGATGCTTGTAGGTAGCCGACTGCAAAACCAGCAGCAGTATAACGGCCGCCGGAATCAGCAGTGCGAAACCAACGTAGCCGATGTAACGAAGCACTTTGACGAATTTATTCATGGCGTATGCCCGGGCAAGCGCATAGTCAACAGTGACTTGTGCGGTTGGCCCAGTAAGTGAATGTGAGGGTGATTAGAAGCTGTCGGCAAGGCGCAGTCGGTGGGCAAGCGCACATATATGGCGAGGCGGCCGGAGTAAAGTCAGCGCTTCGCAACACGGGCATGGGCAATGAAATTTACCTGGAAGAAAATTCTGCACCATGTGCCTTTGGCGAGTGCCTTCGTTTGCATGGCGGCGGTTGCTGCCAATGAAGAGGCAGCTGCGTCATTGCTGGAAAAATACAGTCTGCTGGAAGGGCGCTTGCATCAAAACCAGTTCAAGCAGCCGGTGGTGCTGGATTCAACCGAAACCGGCAACCTGATCACCGGCGAAATTTACGCGGTGATCAAGCACCCTTTTGCCGAAGTCAGCCAGGGCCTCAACAGCCCCGACCACTGGTGCGATGTGCTGTCACTGCACATCAACACCAAATACTGCCGAGCGGTGGTGGTGAGCGGCTCCAGCATTCTCAAAGTCAATTTTGGCAAAAAGACCCCGCAGCGCCTGCAGGATGCTGCCAGAGTTGAATTTGCCTACACCACAGTGGCGTCGACCGCGTCGTACCTGAACCTGACTTTGGATGCGAAACAAGGTGCGCTTGGCACCAGTGACTATCACATTGAGTTCGAGGCAGCGCCACTGCCAAACGACAACACGTTTCTGCATTTCACCTACTCGTATTCAATCAACTTTGCCGCACGCTTCGCGATGAGAACCTATCTGGCAACCATTGGCAGCAACAAGGTGGGTTTCACCGTCACCGGCATGGACAGCAGCGGGAATCCGCAATTTATCAGCGGCGTGCGCGGCATCATGGAGCGCAATACGATGCGTTACTATCTGGCGATTGACAGTTTTTTTGCTACGAGTTCGCCGTTGCCAGCTGTGCAGCTGGAGCAGAGATTGCAAAGCTGGTTCGCTGCGGTCGAAGAGTATCCCGCTCAATTGCATGAGCTGGACGCAGCGGAGTACTTCTCAATGAAACGTGCTGAAAGAGTGCGTCAGCAAGCGGATGATCCGGCAATACTGCCTCAGTAAGGCTCAGTTTTTCCAGTTGGGCAGGATCACTGATCAACAAATCCCGCCCGTGTATGTGGATGATGTTGGCTCGGTGCAACCCGCCAAAGGTGCGGCTTACGGTTTCCAGCGTGAGGCCAAGAAAGTTGGCTATGTCCATGCGCGACATGGGCAAGCGATAACTCAGGGAGGAGTAGTTGCGAACCCCAAACCGCCTGGAAAGACTTACCAGCAAAGTGGCAATTCTGGCAGCGGCTTTTTGCTTGCCCAGCGAGAACATGATTTTAAAATCGGTGGCTATCTGGCAACCCATCAGCTTGAACAAGTGCTGCTGCAAGGCCGGTATTTTTTGCGCCAATTCCACCAAAGGCTGGAAGGGAATTCTGCAGGCAGTTGAGGTTTCCATAGCCACTACATTGCTGCCATGCGAATTGGAGCCAATGCCGTCAAAGCCGGTTATTTCACCCGGCAAATAAAATCCGGTGATATGTTCAACCCCGTCTGTGTCAATGATGAAGGTTTTAATCGAGCCGGAATGCACGGCGAAAATAGAGGTGAAATTTTCACCGTCGCTGTAAAGATGTTCTCCCGCATGGATCACTTTGCTGCGCTGAATGATCGCATCCAGTTTATGGATGTCGCGGCTGTCCATGGCCACCGGCAGGCACAAATGCCGGTGTTGGCATTCACTGCAGGAATGTTTGTGATTACCGGGCGCGAATGGGGCTTGCATGGTGTGGCATCCTGTCAGATTCGCGACCCACACCCTGAATGATTTCAGGATGTGGACGGACGAGCGGGTGTACTAACGCGAACAACTTACCGGGCAGGGTTGGAGATGATGACCTCAACGCGGCGATTCTGCTGCCGGCCGGTGTCGGTGTCGTTGCTGGCGATCGGGCTGTTTTCTCCCATGCCTGATGCAGAAATACGCGAGCTATTGACGCCACGGTTTACCAGGTAGGACTGCACAGACGACGCACGACGTTGCGACAAGCTCTGGTTGGAACTCTCGGTGCCGACAGTGTCAGTGTGCCCTTCAACCAGCGCAGTGCGGGTATCGTAGCGTTTGAGGAAGGCGGCCAGTCGGTCGAGGTTGTCGGGTGTGCCACCGCGCAGGTCGGATTTGCCGGTTTCAAACAGCACATCGCCGAGCGTGACTACCAGGCCACGGTCAGTATTGCGGCCGTTGAGTTCAGCGATCTGACGCTGCAGCTCTGCCGTCTCGGCTCTGGCAGCGGCGGTATCCTGACGTGCGAGATCAGTCTGGTTGCGGGCATTGTTGGCATCGGTGCGGGCAACATCGGCATCGCCGCGCGCTGCTGCGCTTTGATCCTGGGCGGCAGTGGCATCATTGCGAGCCAGATCAGCATCGCTGCGGGCGGCGGCAGTCTGGTTCTGCGCAACTGAGGTGGCAGCTTGCGCAGCAGTAGCATCGCTGCGGGCATTTTTGGCATCAGCGCGTGCACGGTCAGCTTCCAGCGTGCGTGATTGCAGGCGGGCAGCTTCACTTTGCGCACTCAGATCCTTGCGCTGGTCTTCATAGAAACGGCTTTGTGCCCATGAAGTGGCGATATCAACTTTCTGGCCGGCGATGGTAACCAGATGTTGGGTCAGCACCGGATCACGGTTTGAACCTTCCGCAGCGGTAACGGCAATGTCAGCGTCACGGATTTCAATTGGCGCGCGACTGGCCAGGTTGCTGTTGGCTTGCAGTGAGGTCAAACGACTGCGGGCTGCAACAGCACCCTCAGAAGGTTTTACTGTTGATGCGCAGGCAGTCAGCATGAGGGCAGCGGCAGCGATTGCGATGAGAGCGGTCAGCGGCCGCGGTTGTTTGGCTATTGGTTGAATATTGTTGGCTGCAGTTTTCATTGTACGGTTCCTGTATTACGTTGCATTTCCTGTTTGAGGGTGTCGATGCTTTTCTGCATCTCGTCGTTAACGGCCTTGGCTTTCACTACTTCGGCTTTGGCAGAGGCAAGCTCGGCACTGACGCGCGATTCATCGGCCAATTGACGGGCCTGCTCCATCTTTTCGTTGTGCACGGCAGTGTGGGCAGCGGCCAGTTTCTCGCGGGCCTGGTTCAGCTCAACCGACGCGTAATCGGCAACACGCGCCTGCTCGGCTTTGGTAATGGCCAGTTCAGCCGCCTGCAGATTCTGGGTAGGGGGCATGGGAGTGCTGGAACACGCAGGCAGCGTGAACAGCAGCGTGCCACCCAGTATCAGCAACAGTGCCGTCTGTGTGGTTTTCAACTTGGTGCCAGGTATCAGTTTTAACATGGGGCTTGTCCTCAGGAAAAAATGCAGCGGCATTTGGCGCCCTGCACTGCGGCAGTGAGCACCGCATGTGAAAAGCAATGAGTGACCACACTCATCACAGGATTTTTTTGTTGCTCAATAACAGGGCGCAACCAATCACGATGCCGCCAATGCTTACCCATATGGGCACGTTGACCGATTTGTTTTCATCAATCGACAAGCTCAAGGGGCCAACTTCGGTGTGATGGGTTTTGGTGTAGGTGAAGCCGCCATAGGCCAGCCCCAGCGTGCCCGCTACGATCAAGCCGATTGCAATAAGTTTGTTTAATTCCACGGTGAATCTCCTTTAAAGCTTTCTGCCCTGGATAACGCGGATCAGCACTACCACGATCGCGATTACCAGGAGAATGTGAATGAATCCGCCCAAGGTGTAGGACGAAACCAGTCCCAAGCCCCAAAGCACCAGTAACAAGATTGCGATTGTTTCCAACATAAGAATGTCTTCTGTGGTTTGTTAAGTAGAACTGTGAAACAGCATCCTGAACAAAAACAAAACCACCTTCTGTTCGATAGCGAACCTTGCGCTACAAAGATTTGAAGCCAGCGCTGGCCAGAATGTAGCGCAGCAGTTGCGGAAATATTTCGGTAGCAACCAGAAAGCCCAGGCTGCTGCGCTGCGTCAAAAGCCGCATGGTCAGACTGCGCGGAAATTCATTCTGGCTGTCTGCAGCAAGAGTTAGTTGTTCGGCCAGAATCACGCGTTGATTCTGCAAACGCAGTCGCAATACCTGGCGCTGTTCAAGCAAGGAAGTTGTCATGCGCCTTCACCCAATTTGTGCCGGATCAACGCCACATCAGCGCCGAGTTCGGCCCGGGTGTCAGCGAAGGCCAGCTTGCCAAGTGCGGCCAGCGTGCAAAAACGGTAAGCGGCCACCAGAGTGAGTACGCAGTAGAAGAAGGTCAGCGCGAGCAATACCGGTATCTGGTATTGCGTGCCCCAACTGTAGATCAGTGCCAGGGCACTGATCGACATCAGGCTCATGAACAGGCACACCGTGCCTGCCAGTAGCGCTATCAGCATACGCATCAGCCGATATTTTTCTTCGGCCCACTCCACCTTGATCAGTTCGCCGTGCAATACCGCCTGCGCCAGAAAGGCGCCGGCTGCAGAGCGGAACAGTTGGCTAAGTGGAAGCGGGTTCATCGGCGTGCAAACAACAAGCCGAGCAAGATGCCTACTGCGGCACCGGCGCCAATGGCTTTCCATGGCTCAGCATGCACTTCGCGATTGACAGTAGCGGCGACCTTGTATGCATCGTTGGCAATGCCGCCGCTGATGTAGCCTGCCGTTACCTTGGCCGCCGCCACGCGTTCGCGCAATTTTTCCTTGGCATGCGACAACTCATCGCCGGTAAGCGTAGCGGTTTGTTTCAGCAGTGTTTCGATATCTGCGAGGAAATCATGAAATTCATTGGAGATTGCATTGGTTCTGTCCGGGTTTTGCATGGTTCGATCCTGTGTGTATGAATGAAGGAGGCGCAAAAGTAATACCCACAGGCGCACTCGTCTGTGCGGAAACAGACATGGAAATAATTTGATCAATGTGTGATGGCGTACAGAGCGATGCTCCGCCGGGCAGTATGTTTGCCGCCACTGGATCTGAACACGAACCCCTCGTGCAGCCAGAGACTCTTTAACCAATTTTCCCATTCAATAGTCACGGAGACTTAACATGAAAACTTCCAACAAATTTGCCGCCCTTGCCATGACCTGCGCTGTTCTGCTTGCTACCAGTTGCGCGTCTTCCAGCCACGATTCAAGCACTGGCGAAAAACTGGATGACACCGTCATCACCACCAAAGTAAAGGCCGCCATTTTCAATGACGCTGATTTGAAATCTGCCGAAATCACCGTTGTTACCTACAAAGGTGTAGTGCAGTTAAGCGGCTTTGTGACTGACCCGAAAGAAATTGCCGAAGCCGCCAAAGTGTCGCGCGCTGTCAAAGGCGTGGTCTCCGTGAAAAACGACTTGATCAAAAGATAATTTGCCCAGCCTGTTTAAAAACAATTCACACAACCTTTTTTACATTTGGAGAAATGCATGAAATCAACAAACAAGACCTGGGCCAAACGCTCAGCAGCCCTGAGCCTTGCCATCGTGGCTTTGATTGCCGCCCCGCTGGCAAGCGCACAGGATGACGCCTTCTGGTTTGTCGGCGCCAACATTGGCAAAGCCAATACCGACATGAACAGTTCCAGAATCAGTCCGCGTCTGCAGACAATGGGCTTTACCACCACGTCCATCTATGAAGATGACGATGCCACTGCGTTCAAAGCCCTGGCCGGTTATCACTTCAACAAGAATTTTGCGATAGAAGCCAGCATGTTTGACCTTGGCGATTACGGCTTTCAGGCTGTGATGACCCCTTCAGCGAATCTGGAAGGCAAAATCCGCCCGATGGGTTATGGCCTTGATCTGGTTGGCATCCTGCCGCTGGCCAGCAATAACTCGGTATTTGCGCGCGTGGGTATTAACTACGCAGAAATGCGTGAACAGTTCTCGGCCCGCAATCTGCCGTTTCACCCTTTCGCCAAATCCGACAACAATGACACCAATCTCAAAGTAGGCGTCGGCTTTCAGCATGATTTCACTCCTACGGTTGCGATGCGCGTTGAGTTTGAACGCTATCATCTGGATGAAAGCATTGGCGTGATGCACAACGTCAACATGTTTTCGGTAGGTGTGGTTTACCGTTTGGGTTACCACGAAGCCTATGTAGCTCCGGCTCCAGCGCCGGCAGTAGTAGCTGCTCCAGCTGCGCGTCCGACCCCGCCACCCGCGCCGACACCACCGCCACCACCACCACCAAAACCAGCGCCAGTAAAAATTACCCTGGAAGCGGATTCAGTGTTTGATTTCGACAGCTCCGTCATCAAACCTGTCGGCAAGCAGGCGCTGGACAAAATGGCCAACGACTTGAAAGCGCTGGATTACAGCGTTATTACCGTCACCGGCCACTCTGACCGCATCGGTGCTGCCAAATACAACCAGAAACTGTCAGAACGTCGTGCCCAGTCAGTGAGAAATTATCTGGTAGAAACTGCCCGCATACCGTCTGGCAAAATTACTGCCACCGGTGTTGATGGCACCCAGCCAGTGACACGTACCGATCAATGCACCATGACTGCCAAAGCAGCCCTGATTGTATGTTTGCAGCCTGATCGTCGCGTTGAAGTGGAAGTTGTGGGTACCAAGTAATAGCGCAAAGCGTGTGTAAGCGAGAGGAAAGCCGTCTAATTGGATGGCTTTCCAATCGTCTCTTCTATCTAATGATTTAAGTTCACCTGATTCAATAGGAAACAGCATGATGTTGAGTGCAACCGATATTCTTAACGCCAGCATCCTGATCGTCGATGATCAGGAGGCCAATGTCACCTTGCTCGAACTCCTGCTGGGTGAGGCGGGCTATACCAACGTCAGCTCGACGATGATTTCGCAGGAAGTATGTGCGCTGCATCGCAAGAATCGTTACGACCTGATTTTGCTCGATCTGCAGTTGCCGGGCATGGACGGTTTCCAGGTAATGGAAGGTCTCAAGACCAATGCGGATGACCCCTACCTTTCCGTCATCGTGATCACTGCCCAGCCAGGCCACAAGCTGCGCGCGTTGCAAGCTGGTGCCAAGGACTTTATCAGCAAGCCCTTTGACCTGATCGAAGTCAAAACCCGTATTCACAATATTCTGGAAGTACGCCTGCTCTACAAGAAACTTGCCTCTTACAGCAAACGTCTCGAACAGGAAGTGTTGGAGCGCACGGCTGAACTGCGTGAAAGCGAAGCGCGCTTTCGCTGCCTGACCGAACTGGCTTCTGACTGGTATTGGGAGCAAGACGAAAGCGGCAATTTCACCAAGGTAAGCGGGCCGGTACAGGAAATGCTCGGCATCAAGGTCGACACGCTGGGCGGCGACAGCAATAGCGACAAGATCAATGGCTGGAACAAGTTCCAGCGTGCCGAACTGCAGCAAAAAATTTCGGCGCGCCAGCCGTTTCTGGATTTCGTACTCAGTCGCATTGGTAGCGATGGCATGCAACAAACTTTTCGTGTCAGTGGACAGCCGATGTTCAGCGAGACTTCCAGCTTCATCGGTTACCGCGGCATTGGCGTAGAAGTCATTGCCAGCAAACAACAAACTGATTCAAGGCATTAAGCCATGTCGATACCTTTGAGCCATAACCAAAGTCCGAATAAAAATCATTTGTTGGCGGCATTGCCGACGCTGGAATTCGAGCGTTTGTTGTCGACGCTGGAATTGGTGCAGTTGCCGCTCGGCGAAATGCTGTATGAACCAGGCCAGCAGATGCGCCATGCCTATTTCCCCACCACTGCCATTGTTTCGCTGCACTATGTGACGGAATCCGGCGCCTCCGCTGAAACTGCCGGTGTGGGCAACGAAGGTGTGGTGGGTGTTGCGCTGTTCATGGGCGGTGATACCACGTCCAGTTCGGCAGTCGTGCAGACGGCCGGCTATGCATACCGGCTGGAAGGCCGCTTGCTGAAACAGGAATTTGGTCGCGGCGGTTTTCTGCAACAGCTGCTGCTGCGTTACACGCAGGCATTGATGACGCAAATGAGCCAGGCAGCCGCCTGCAATCGTCACCACTCAGTGGAACAGCGTTTGTGCCGCTGGTTGCTGCTGACGCTTGATCGCTGTGTGTCCAATGAACTGGTCATGACCCAGGAATTGGTTGCCAGCATGCTGGGCGTGCGACGTGAAGGCATTACTGAGGCTGCCGGCAATTTGCAGCGTGCCGGCTTCATCAATTACCGGCGCGGGCGTATCTCCATCATCAAACGGGCCGGCCTGGAAGCGTCCACCTGCGAGTGCTATGCGGTGGTCAAGAAGGAAATGGCGCGGTTGTTGTCTGACGTGCAGCATCGTCAGGGTGCGGCCATTCCACCGCTGGTTTTGCATGAAAAAGGCAGTAGTGTGAGATCAATCAAATAGCCTGTGTGCAGGCAAGCCAAAACGATGCAGGCAGGACAGGGAGGTTTTTGTGTCAACACCAGTCGAAGGAAATACCCCTCTCACCCACGATGGAAAGGTCGATATCCACAACGCAATCAATAGCCAGAATACCTTGCTGAAAATCGGGGCATTGCAAACTGCAATCCTCAGCAGTGCCAACTTTTCCAGCATTGCCACCGATGAGAAGGGTGTCATCCAGATATTCAATGTTGGGGCCGAGCGCATGCTGGGCTACGCTGCCGTTGACGTTTTGAACAAGATCACACCGGCGGATATTTCCGACCCGGACGAACTCATTGCGCGCGCCAATGCCTTGAGTGTGGAGCTGGACACCCCCATCAAACCGGGCTTTGAGGCGCTGGTATTCAAAGCCTCACGCGGCATTGAAGATATTTATGAACTCACTTATGTCCGCAAGGACGGCAGTCGCTTCCCGGCGGTAGTGTCAGTCACCGGATTGCATGACGCCAACGGCCTCATCATTGGCTACCTGCTGATTGGCACTGACAACACCGTTCGCAAACAGTTGGAAGTTGAGCAACAGAAACTGTTCGCCGTGCAGAAGGAAATGAACAGCCAGTTGCTGCAAGCCTATGCCAACGTGCAAGCCAGTGAAGACAAACTGGTGATTACGCTCAACTCCATCGGCGACGGTGTGCTGACCACCAATGACAAAGCCGAAGTGGTGCTGCTTAATCCTGTGGCAGAACAACTCACTGGCTGGACCCAGGCACAGGCTTATGGCCTGCCGGTAAGCGACATTTTTCACATTGTCAGCAAGAAAACGCGCCAGGCTGTAACTATTCCTGTGATGGCAACTCTGGAAAACGGTGCTATCCAGGGCATGGCCAATCACACGGTATTGGTGGCCCGTGATGGCAGCGAGAAAGACATCGCCGACAGTTGCGCACCCATTCGTGGCAGCGACGGCAAGGTCATTGGCGCGGTGCTGGTGTTCCGCGATGTCACTCACGAATATGCAGCGCAGCAAGCCATGCACGACAGTGCCACGCTGATCCAGACCGTGCTCAACACTGTGGGCGAGGGCATCATCACTTTCGATGCCTTTACCACCGTCATCGAAACCGTCAATCCTTCGGCTGAGCGCATGTTTGGTTATAGCGCCGCTGAACTGGTGGGCCAGCAATTCAGCGTATTGATACCTGAACTCAACAAGGATCAAAGCAACAGTTCAATTGACTATTACACGGGCGGCAACCTTGCGCGAGAAGTGCTGGGGCGACGCAAAAATACCAGCAACTTTCCGGTTGAAATGGCTGTCAGCGAAATGCTGCTGGGCGGCCAACGTCATTTCACCGGTATTTTGCGGGATATTACCGCTCGCAAGCACGCGGAAGAGGAACTGCTCAAGGCCGGCGCGCTGCAGAATGCGATTTTCAACAGCGCCAATTTTTCGTGCATAGCCACTGATGCCAGAGGTGTTATCCAGATATTCAATGTCGGCGCGCAGCGCATGCTGGGTTATAGCGCTGCCGAGGTGATGAACAAGATAACGCCATCGGCAATTTCCGATCAGGAAGAAATCGTTGCGCGCGCCAACGCCTTGAGTCTGGAGCTGGACACCCCCATCAAGCCGGGCTTTGAAGCGCTGGTATTCAAAGCCAGACGCGGCATCGAAGACATCTATGAGCTCACTTATATCCGCAAGGATGGCAGCCACCTGCCTGCGATAGTGTCGGTGACCGCACTGCGCGATGCCCAAAACATGATTATCGGTTACCTGCTGATAGGCACTGACAATACTGCGCGCAAACACGTGGAAGGCGAACGCAAGCTGGTTGAGGAAGAGCTGCAAACGGCCAAGGCCGCAGCGGAAAAAGCCAATCTGGCCAAATCAGAATTTTTGTCGAGCATGAGTCATGAGCTACGCACACCTTTGAGTGCAATTCTTGGCTTTGCCCAACTGATGGAAACCAGCTCGCCGTTGCCCACCACCTTGCAACGACGCAGCATTGACCAGATCCTGAAAGCGGGTTGGTATCTGCTGGATCTGATCAATGAAATTCTTGATCTGGCCTTGGTGGAGTCGGGCCGGTTGTCGTTGTCACTGGAGCCGATTGCTTTGAGCAAGGTCATGCGCGAATGTCAGGCCTTGATTGAACCGCAGGCGAACAAGCGTGGCATCAACGTAAGCTTTGCGCCAATGCAGACCCAATATCATGTGCATGCCGACCACACGCGCGTGAAGCAGGTCATGATCAACCTGCTTTCCAACGCGATCAAATACAACCGGGTCGGTGGCAGCGTGGTGGTGAGTTGTGTCAGCACCACGCCTGAGCGTATTCGCATCAACATCGAAGACAGTGGTGAAGGCTTGAACGCCGTTCAACTGGGGCAACTGTTTCAGCCTTTCAATCGCCTGGGTCAGGAGCTGAATACCGTGGAGGGCACCGGCATTGGCCTGGTGATGACCAAGCGTTTGATTGAATTGATGGGTGGTGTGCTGGGCGTGGAAAGCGTGGTGGGCAAAGGCAGTGTGTTCTGGGTGGAGCTGCAACTGACTGCGGCGCCGCAATTGGCGGCAATTCCGTTCCAGGCTGTGAAAGAGATGGATAGCCCGATGAGTTCACAAGTGCGCACCTTGCTCTATGTTGAGGACAACCCCGCCAATCTGATGCTGGTCGAAGATCTCATCACACGGCGCCCGGATATTCGCTTGATCAGCGCCCGCGATGGTCTCAGCGGTATTGAAATGGCGCGGGTTTCGCTGCCGGACATGATTCTGATGGACATCAACTTGCCGGGCATCAATGGCATTCAGGTGATGGAGATGTTGGCGGCCGACCCGCTTACCTCGCATATCCCGGTGATTGCACTCAGCGCCAACGCGATGCCGCGCGACATTGAGCGTGGGCTGGCAGCCGGATTTTTGCGTTATCTCACCAAGCCGATCAGGATTAATGAGTTTATGGATGCGCTGGATCTGGCGATAAAGTCTGCAGATGTGAAACCGGCGGCTTGAAGACTGGCAGCCGGCTAACCGTGCTCAGCTTCTGATGAAGTCCAACAGATCGGCATTAAGCTCGTCCCGGTGCGTATCTGTAAGGCCATGCGGCGCGCCGGGGTAAATCTTCAGGCTGGCATCGTTGACCAACTTCGCTGCACGCAAGCCAGAGACTTTGATTGGCACAATCTGGTCATCGTCGCCATGAATGATCAGCGTTGGCACGTCAAACTTGGCCAGGTCATCACTGAAATCCGTTTCTGAAAAAGCCTTGATGCAATCGAGCACATTCTTGTGGCCGGCCATCAGCCCTTGCTGCCAGAAGCGGTAGATCATGCCTTTGGAAATATTGGAACCTGGGCGATTGGCGCCGTAAAACGGGCCACTGGCGATATCCAGGTAAAACTGCGAACGGTCAGTGAGCGCGCTCTTGCGGTTGCCATCAAACACTTCCATGGGTATGCCATCGGGATTGGCGTCGGTCAGCAGCATGTGCGGCGTTACCGCAGCGACCAGCGCGATCTTGCTGACGCGTTGGGTGCCGTGGCGCCCGACATAGCGCGCGACTTCACCACCACCGGCAGAGAAGCCGATCAGCACGGCGTCGTGCAAGTCGAGTGCATTGATCAACGTGGCAAGATCATCAGCATAGGTGTCCATGTCATTGCCGTGCCAGGGTTGGCTCGATCGGCCATGGCCACGCCGGTCGTGTGCAATGCAGCGATAGCCGTGCGAAGCCAGAAACAGCATTTGCGATTCCCAGCTGTCGGCGGTGAGCGGCCAGCCGTGGCTGAACACAATCGGCGTGCCTTTGCCCCAGTCCTTGTAATAAATCTGCGTGCCATCCTGCGTGGTGATTGTGCTCATCATCTGCCTCAATGCGGTTGCTTGATTCACTTTCGCTGAAAATCAAATCTACGCTGATGAGCAATGAATTTATGTTCGTTGCAATACCTTCGTGATGAGAAGGCTGTACGAAAGCGACCATCGATATTTCGCCACAACACAAGCCAGTGGACGTTGACGAACAGACACAAGCATTGGTGTGGCGTGAAACTGTCAGTGAACAATGTTGCAGTCACTCACAGGAATTGACCATGTACTTTGAAGTTCCGGCTTTGCCTTACCCGATGGATGCGCTTGAACCGATCATCAGCAGCAAGACGATAGGGTTGCACTATGAACAGCATCACAAGGGCTATATGAAGAAACTGCGTGCAGCAGTCGAAGCTACGCCTGAAGCCGGAAAATCGCTGGAAGACATTGTGCGAACATCCCAAGGTGAAGTTTTCAACAATGCTGCGCAGGTTTACAACCACACCTTCTTTTGGCACAGCATGAAGCCTGGTGGCGGAGGTGTGCCGCCCAAGGGGCCGGTGCTGGATTTTCTCAATCGTGACTTTGGCGGCTGGGAGGGTTTCCGCAGCCAGTTTATTGCGGCGGGCATGGCGCGTTTCGGTTCCGGTTGGGCCTGGCTCGTGCTTGAAGATGGTAAAGGCAAAATTCTCAGCACGGCGGATGCGCAGACGCCACTCACTACCAGCGCCAAGCCGCTGCTGACTGCTGATGTGTGGGAACATGCCTACTATCTGGACTACCAGAATCGTCGGGATACGTTTCTGGAACTGTTCTGCGACCGGCTCATCAACTGGGATTTTGTGCGCAAGAATCTGAATACGTAACGCAAGCTCGCGCGGGCAGCAATCAGGCTGCCCTGCGGCTAGTTGCATTAACTGACCTTGAGTTCATCAATGCTGATGCCAAGGCGCTGCGCGACATGGCTGCCGTAATTCGGGTCGGCCTTGTAGAAATGCCGCACCTGACGCAGCTGAATAAAGCGTGGCACTGTTGCCATCGCACTCACCAGATTATTGATCAGTTGGGCTTCCTGATCGGTGTTCATCAAGCGGTACAAGTCACCGGCCTGGCTGTAGTCTTCATTGCCATAGCGATGGTTGTAGCGACCAGCATCACCGACAATTTTCAGCGGTGGTTGCAAGTAACGCAGATCATCGACAGGGCCATTGAAGCTGTTGGGCTGGTAGTTGACGGTGCCGCAGCTGTTGCCATCGAAGCGGCCCTGACCATCGCGGTGATAGGTATTCACCGGGCAATGCGGGCGGTTGACCGGCAGCGCCGCGTAGTTGATGCCGAGGCGATAACGGTGCGCATCGGGATAAGACATAAGACGTGCCTGCAGCACTTTGTCGGGTGAGGCGCCCATGCCCGGTGGCATGTTGCCAGGCTCGAACGCGGCCTGTTCGACTTCGGCAAAATAATTTTGCGGATTGCGGTTGAGCTCCAATATGCCGACATCGACCGGCGGGTAATCGCGGTGCGGCCACACCTTGGTAAGGTCGAACGGATGAATGCGATAGGTTTG
>CANCGR010000022.1 GCA_947377625.1 Gammaproteobacteria bacterium
CTGACCACCAGCAACAACATCAACTGGACGGCCACCTTCACGCCAAGTCGTAATGTGGAAGACACCAGCAACACCATCGTGCTGGCCAACACTTATACGGATACTGATGACAATGCCGGCACGGCCGCTCGCTCAGTAAACTATGCGGTGGACACCATCGCACCGACTGCCACCATCTCGCTCAGCGACAATGCGCTGACGGTCGGTGAAAGCGCTACCGTGACGATCAGGTTCAGCGAGGCTGTCACCAACTTCGGCCTGGAAGATCTGAACGCCGAGAACGGCACCCTCAGCAATCTGACCAGCAGCAACGGCCTGGTGTGGACTGCGAAGTTCACGCCGAGCGCCAATGTCAAAGACACCAGCAACGTCATTACGCTGGCCAGCAGCTACACGGATATTGCCGGCAATGACGGCGACTTAGCGAAGACAGCCAACTACAGCGTCAACACCAAACGGCCGACTGCCAGCATCAGCCTGAGTGACAATGCGCTGAAGATCGGTGAAACCTCGACCGTGACCATCAACTTCAGCGAAGCGGTGACTGACTTTACGCTGGCAGACCTGAGTTCCGAAAATGGTACACTCAGCGGCTTGAAGACCAGCAACAACATCGTCTGGACGGCCACTTTCACGCCGGCCATCAATGTCGAAGACACCACCAACCTCATCAACCTGGCAAACAGCTACACGGATACTGATGGCAACGCAGGTACGGCGGCCAGCTCGTTGAACTACACTGTCGATACCAAAGCGCCGACAGCGACCATCGCACTGAGCCAATCGACGCTGAAAGTGGGTGAAACCTCGACCTTGACGATAACGTTCAGCGAAGCAGTAAGCGGCTTTACGCTGGCTGACCTGAGTGCCGAGAACGGCTCACTGAGCAGCTTGAGCACCAGCGACAACATCCACTGGAGCGCCACCTTCACACCGGCTACTGAAGTTGCCGACACCAGCAACGTCATCACACTGGCGAAAACCTACACGGACATGGCCGGCAACGATGGCACTGCTGCCAGCACTGCCAACTACACCGTCAACACCATTACCAACAAGCCACCGGTAGCAGGCGCTGACACCATCACTACACCGGAAGACACCGCGTTCACATCCACTACCACTGTGCTTGCCAACGACAGCGATCCCGATGGCGACAAACTGAGTGTGACAGCCGGCACCTTCAAGACGGCACAAGGCGGCACGCTGCAGTTGAGCGCCAACGGCAGCTACAACTACACGCCGGTGACCAACTTCAATGGCGTTGATACCGTGTCCTACACCGTTAGCGATGGCAAGGGCGGCACTGCCACCGGCAAGTTGACGATCACAGTAACGCCAGTCAATGACCCGCCAGTGGCCTTGCCTGACCGTTTGACACTTGATGAAGACACCACCGCTGGCGCCAACGTGCTGGTCAACGACACTGATGTCGACGGCGACAAGCTGACGGTGATCCCGGGTACGTTCACCACTGCGCAGGGCGGCAAGCTGGTATTGGCGAGCGACGGTAGCTACAGCTACACACCGGCGCCCAACTACTCAGGTAACGATTCAGTGACTTATACCGTCACTGACGGCAAAGCCTCCAGCACCGGCACCATCACCATCACCGTCAACGAAGTCAACGATTTGCCGGTGGCCTTCAATGACAACAACACTGCCACCGAAGGTCAGGGCGCTGTCAGTGGCTCGCTGCTCGCCAATGACACGCAGGGCGATGGCGTTCTTGCTGTCGTCAAGGTGGGCGGTATGAAAGTGGGTGAGAGTGCGACCACCGCAGCCGGTGGTTCCATCATCATCAATGCCAATGGTTCCTACAGCTATACGCCACCAGCGCTGGGTGCAGTGGGCGCAGCCGGACTGAATGAGTCCTTCGTTTACACCGTGCAGGATTCCAACGGCGATACATCCACTGCGAACCTCGTGATTCATGTCGGCAATTCGCCGGGTGCTGATTTGCAGGTTGGCATGGCGGTGAACAACGCTACGCCGAATCTGGGCGATTCAGTTGTGTACACGCTTACTGTCAGCAACAACGGCCCGCTCAACGCATCGCAAGTAGTGGCGGTCGACAAACTGCCGGCCGGCATGCAGTATGAAAGTCACACTGGCACCGGCAGCTATGACGCGGCTACCGGCAAGTGGAGTGTTGGCGCACTCGCCAATGGCCAATCGGTCACCTTGACCATCACCGCCAAGGCAACGCAACTGGCGGCAGTGACCAACGTGGTCACCGTAAGTTCCGAACAGGAAGATGCAATCACCAGCAACAACAGCGCCAGCGCAGCAGTGGATGCAGTGGCTTCCGAGCTGCAGTTGTCGGTGGTTACCAGCAACCAGAACCCGACTGTGGGTGACACGTTCATTCTGAGCTTTACCGTTACCAACGCCGGCCCGGATGCCGACACCAACGTGGTGTCTTCCACCGTGTTGCCCAGCGGCATAACAGTCGTCAGCAGCAGCGGCCCTGGCAGTTTCGACGGCACTGGCAAGTGGACGCTCGATAAACTTGCTGCCGGCGAAAGCGTGCAGTTGAAGGTGGTGGCAACATCAACCGTAGTCGACACCATGCAGGTATCGGGTTCGGTTACCGGCACCATGGCCGATACACTGCTTGACAACAACAGCGCGCGCGTCAGCCTGACCGTGGCGCCAATTGTTCAGCAACAGCAGCCAGTGGCAGAGCCGCCGGCACCGGTCGTAGTGGTCACTCGTCCGGTTGCCGACCCGACACCGCCGGTGCCCAATTCAGTGGTGGTAAACAAAGCAGTTACTCCTACCATTGATAATTCAATCGCCAGTCAGCTGCCGATTCGTCTCTCGCTGTCGATCCAGATCCCGGACCGCGTGATTGCCGCCGGTACCCAGAATTTCAGTATTCCTGAAGGGGCCTTCCAGCACACCAATCCGGGTGAGCAGCTGAATCTGCGTGCCACCTTGTCTGATGGCTCGCCGTTGCCGGCGCAATACATTAAATTTGACCCAGATAATGGCTCGTTCACGATGAATTCGGACCAGGCACGTGCCTCTGGTGTACAAAGCCTCGATATCAGGGTTACCGCCTCCGACACGCATGGCAACGAGGTATCCACCGTATTCAAGGTGGCGTTGACGGACGAAAAAGGCCAGAAAGCCAAGGCACCGGCGCAGGCCGAGAAAGGCGAGGGTCAGGGCGAAGCTGGCAATGAGAAGGAAAACGCTGATGAGTCCAACGGCGACAAGGGCGACAAGAGTGAGAAGGGCGACAAGGGTGATAAAACCAGCGAAGGTGATACAGGTGACCTTGAGGTTGATGGCATCATTATCAAAGGCGCAGGCAAGGGCGATGCAACCAAGACCGAAGGCGCATCAGCAGGCGATGCTGGCAACAAGGATGGCAACAAGACGCCGCTCATCTTGCAAGGCAAACCAACCTTGAACGAGCAGGTGCAGCAGGCATCCCGGCTCGGGTTCCAACAGGAAAGCAAACAGTTATTTCAGGATTTGGTGAAAATTTTTTCCGGCAAGGATTGATACCTGTCGGGCTCACACCAGGTCATACAAATATCAAGGGAAGTTATTGATGTTCACAGTTAAAAGGTTGCCAGTAGCAGTCGCAGTGGCAGTTTGTTGTGCGGTAATTTTGGCCGGGTGCTCCGTGCGCCCGGACCCGATCGATTACAAAACCGTTGTCGATACTGCCATCAAGGATGAGGAGCTTATTTACGCGTCGCAGGAACCTGTCACCCAGGCACTCACGCTGGAAGAGGCAATGTCGCGGGCAGTGAAGTACAACCTGGAAAACCGCATGCAGCTGATGGCGCAGGCCATGGCGCAGAGCAGCTTTGATCTGGTCAAAATGGACATGCTGCCCTTGCTGGGCCTGAATGCCGGCTACTTCGATCGCAGCAACGTGGATGCGTCGCGCAGCTTCAACATCATCAGCAAGCAGGACAACTTCAGTTATTCCACCTCGCAGGATCTCAAGTACAGCAACGCCGATTTGAACTTCTCGTTCGGTCTGCTGGATTTCGGGTCCAGCTATATCCAGGCCAAGCAGGAAGGCAATCGTTTCATGATCAGCGGGCAGGCGCGCCGCAAGGTGATGATGCGGCTGTTGCAGCAAACGCGCGCCGCCTATTGGCGCACCGTGGCGATGGACACTATCAGCGGTGAACTGAAGAGCGTGTTGGTTGACGCCAAAGTTTCACTCGCGCGCCTGCAGAAAGTGCGGGACGAACAGTTGGCCGCACCGCAGACCACACTGCAGGATATCAGGGCTTTGCTGGAGCTGGTGCAGGCACTGGAAACGATGGAGCAGTCGGTGAATCTTGCGAAAATCGAACTGTCGACACTGATCAACGCGAAACCGGGCAGCGAACTTTTCGTCTATAAACCGCCGGAATTGCCCAAGCTGCCGGCCTTGCCGGACGACATCAGCGATCTGGAACTGGCTGCACTCGGCAATTCGACCGATTACATCTCTGAACTTTACAACGAGAAAGTGGACCAGCTGGAATCGCGCAAGGCCTTGTTGCGACTGATACCCGGCATCGAGTTTGCGTATGGCAAGAACTACCAAAGCAACAGCTATTTGTATAACGACTCATGGGGCACAGCGAGTGTAAGGGTCACCGGCAACCTGATGCGACTGGTGTCGGGCCCTTCGATCTTGCGGCAGAACGAGGCGAGGGAACAGTTGGGCACCGTGCGCCGGTTGACGATGAACATGGCGGTCATCACCGCCGTGCATCTGGCCTGGCAGCAGTATGAGAACAGCATTGTGAAATACGACCGTGCCAAAGAGCTGGAAGGCGTGGACATTGAGCTGGCCGTGCTGACGGAACAGTCGGTCATCAACAAGTCGGCCAACCCCATCACCCGCATCCAGAACCAGGCCAGAGCGCTGCGTTCCACGCTCGCCAAGCTGATGAGCTATGCCGAATTGCAGGCGGCTTACGGCAGTTTTCTGACCAGCATGAGCTTGAGTCCGGTGCCGGAAAATTACCAGATGCTTGATCTGAAGACCTTGTCCACCAAGTTGGGAGACACCTATTCCGAGTGGGACAAAGGCAAGATTCCGGGCATTGATCTGGAGAAAGCACCCAAGCCTGCCGCCAACGGACTCACTACAGTGCCGGCCACAACCATAAACGCCGCACCGCCAGTGGCTGCGACGACTGCTGCGGCAGCGCCAGTGACCGTCACGCCGCCTGCGGGCGTCACCGCTACTATCACCATTACTCCCAATGTCGCGCCTGCTGTTGCCAACGCCGCCGCTGCCGTAACCGATACGACTGCCACACCAGTTGTTGCTACTGACACCGTTGCGACTGATGCGGCAACTCCAGCCGTTGCCGCCACCGACGCGCCGACGCAGGTCGATGCTGATTCAACAGAACTGCTCGCTGTGGTTGATGCCTGGACGCAGAGCTGGCAGAGCCGTGATGTCGACGGCTATCTGGCGTTTTACGCCAATGATTTCCGGCCCGCTGGCATCATGAGTCATGAAGAATGGGCGCTACGCCGTCGCAGCGTGATTGAACAAAGTGTTGCCCCCAACATCACGGTGGACAACTGGGAGCTGGTTGAGCGCACTGCCACCACGGCAACCGTTAAATTAAGGCTGCGCTACCATTCAGCCAAATACAGCGACGATACCAGCAAGCGACTGGTATTGGTGAAGAGCAACGACGGCTGGCGGATACAAAGGGAAGTGAATCTTGAGATCGTGCCGCGATGATCAACATTGCGTGCAAGCGGTACACTGATGTATCTCTCACTTCCGGGTCAGACTTCAGGAACCTCGTCATGAAAATACCACTCATTGCCTGCAGTGCTGTGCTGTTGTTGTCAGCCACATCCGCGTTGGCTGCCGACTCCACTGCTCGCGTGATGAATGTGCGCGGACAGCTGCGGCCGTCTGAATACACCAGTCTGGCCGCAGGCGTGGCCAAGATCGTGCTCGACTCGCCACTCAAGGCTGGCTCTTCCTTCAAAAAGGGCGATGTGCTGGTGCACTTCGATTGCCGCGAGGAAAGTGCAGAAAAAGAAATCATCGAAGCGAAACTGGCGACAGCCAAAAGCCAGCTGGACGTCTACAGCAAACTGGATGCGCTGGAAAACGTCAGCAAAATGGAACTGGAAGTCGGTCGTGCGCAGGTCATCATCAACACCGGTGAACTGAAGAAAGTCGACGCCATGCTGGACAAGTGTGACATCCGCGCACCGTTCGCCGGCAACGTCACCGAAAAGATGGTGCAACCGTTCCAGTTCGCCACCTTGGGCGAGCCCTTGCTGCGCATCGTCAATCCGAAAAGTCTGGAAGTGGAAGCCATCCTGCCTTCATCTGCGCTGGCGTGGATCAAGAAGGGGGCGAGCTTCACGCTCAAACTCGATGAAACCGGTGAAGTTGTCACTGCTGTGGTGGACCGCCTGGTCGGCGAAGTCGATCCGGTGAGCCAGACCTTGCGCATTTTCGGCCGTCTGCAAAGTGATTCACCCTCATTGCTGCCGGGCATGAGCGGCAACCTCGACTTCGGGGCGCACTGACATGGCAGCCGCCGATCAAATCAAAGGGCTGGCGGATCTGCTGATCCTGCAGCAACGTTTGCGACAAGCACCGACCGAGCCGGAACTGCTGGCCTTGTTGGTGAACGATACGCGCCAGTTGTTTCCCTATCGCACGGCGGTGGTGTTGTCGAAGCACAAGCTTATCGCGGTAACCGGGCTGCCCGAGCCGGTGCGTGATGCGCCGTTCACTCAGTGGATCGAAAACCTGCAAGTGAAAGCACAGGAGCTGGCGGGTACGGAAGTAATGGAATTCACGCCGGAAAATTTCACGGGTGCCCTTGCTGATGATTGGACCAACAATGCGCCCGGTCGCATCCTGTGGCTGCCACTGATCAACAATACCAAGGTGCAAGTCGGCGTGCTGGCCTTGATGCGCGATGCCGAATGGCGCCTGGAAGAGCAGCGTATTCTCGGGCATTGGGCCGGCGCAGCCGCGCATGCACTGGATGCGCTGCAAATGAAAAAGCTGCCGTGGTGGCACGAGTTTGATCAAGCTCGCCAGAAGCGCTATTTGCAGACTGGTGTCGCGGCGGTGGTGTTGTTGCTGCTGTGTCCGGTGCGCTCGTCGGTGATTGTGAGCAGTGAAGTGGTGCCGCGCGATCCGGTGATTGTGCGGTCGCAGCTCGACGGTGTGATCGGCGAAATTGCAGTGACCCCCAATGCACTGGTGAAAGAAGGCGATCTGCTGTTGAGTCTCGATGAATCTGCCTTCAAGGCCAGGCTCGATGTCGCACAGCAGGATCTGGAAGTGGCCAAGGCCGAATACTTGCGCGCCGAACAGGCGTCGATTCTCGATCGCAGCGCTTCGGCACAGCGCTACCTGCTGACCTCGCGCATCGAACAGCGCAGCGCGGAAGTCGACTACATCAAGGAAGTGCTGGGACGTACATCGATCAAGGCGCAGGTGGCCGGGCTGGTGATGATTCCCGACATTACCGAGTTGAATGGCCGGCCAGTAAAAGTCGGTGAAAAAATCATGACCCTCGCACAACCCGACAAAGTGGAACTGGAAGCCTGGTTGCCAGTCGACGACAGCTTGCCACTCGCGCCCGGCGGTGATTTGAAGTTCTATCTCAACGTAGCACCTACGCAGCCCATCGAAGGCACCGTCAGCCGCATTGACTATCAAGCGCAAGTATCCCCCGACGGCATCCTGGCGTTCAGGATACGCGCTACGCTGGACCAGAAAGAGTCGCCGCCCCGCATTGGCTTGCGCGGCACAGCCCGCGTCTATGGCGGACGTGTCACGATTTTCTATTACCTCATGCGCAAGCCGCTGGCTTATCTGCGCCAGGTAACGGGGTTCTGACGTGACCGATATCGAATTACCGCTGCCGCCTTCGCCTGTCATCCGTCAGGATTTGACCTTGGCCAAGGGCGAAGTGAATCCCGACGGCAGTCCGGCGTGGGTACTGCATGATGAACTGAGCGGGCGTTATTTCCGGCTCGGGCAGTTGCAAATGGAATTGCTCAGCTATGTGGACGGTCGCACGGCCGATCAGATAGTCGAAGCCATGGCCACCGATTTGCAACACCATGTTGATGTTGGCGAAGTGGAAGAATTGTTCCGATTTCTGCGTGCCAACAATCTGGTCGACATGGATGCGCTACAGCATGAGTGGCGCCGTCAGCAGCTTGCCAACAAACCTGGTCTGGCGAGCCGGCTGTTGATGTCCTATCTGTCGTTCCGGGTGCCGCTGTGGCGGCCTGACCGTTTTCTGCGCCGCACCCTGCGTTACGTTGCTTGGCTCGGCCAGCCACGCACACTGGCTTTCATTGGCGCGCTCGGTTTCATGGGGCTGGTGCTGGCCATGCAGAATTTTGCCGGTTTTACCGGCACTTTTCTGTATTTTTTCAATTTGCAGGGCTTCGTGTATTTTACGATTGCACTGTCATTGGTAAAGGTCCTGCACGAGTTCGGTCATGCCTATGCCACCGTTGCTACCGGCTGCAAGGTGCCGGTGATGGGCGTGTCGTTCATTGTGATGTGGCCGGTGTTGTACACCGATACCTCCGATGCGTGGCGGCTGGAATCGCGACGCAAGCGTCTGATGATTGATGCTGCTGGCGTAATCGTTGAGCTGTCGCTGGCTGCACTGGCATTGTTGCTGTGGAGCGTGCTCGACGATGGCGTGCTGCGCAGTGTGTGTTTCGTGCTGGCCACCTCAACCTGGGTGTTGAGCCTTGGCATCAACCTCAATCCGCTGATGCGCTTTGATGGCTACTACTTGCTCAGCGATTACTGGCGCATGCCCAATCTGGAACAACGCTCGCAGGCACTGTCGCGCTGGTGGTTGCGCGAGTTTCTGTTTGGCCTGGGTGAACAGCCACCAGAGTCGCCGCAACTACGCTTGATCGGCTATGCGATGGCGGTATGGGTATACCGCTTGTTGCTGTTCACCGGTATCGCGTTGGTGGTTTACCACATGTTCTTCAAGGTGATGGGCTTGGCGATGTTCAGCGTCGAAATCGTTTATTTCCTGGTGGCGCCGATCTGGCGCGAAGTCAAACGCTGGATCAGCCTGCACCAACGCCTGGTGTGGAATTTCCAGACCAAGCGCAGCGTGGCATTGCTGGCCACCTTGCTGGCGATATTTCTGGTGCCCTGGCGCGGCACGGTGACGCTGCCAGCCATTTATCAAGCGACTTATCACACCATTTATGCGAGCGCTGCCGGTCAGGTGGGCGCGATGCATGCGAGCGGTGGCCAGCAAGTGGCCAGTGGTGAGTTGCTGCTGCAACTGGTGTCGCCTGAGCTGGCATTTGATTTGCGGCAGGCGCAACACAAACTGGTCGAACTGCAATTTGAGCAGTCGTCAGTCGGCATTGATGCAACTGCGCGCAAGCGCGCGCTGGTGTCGTCCTCCGAGATGGAAACGCAGCAACAGCGTGTGGCCAGTTTACAGGCCAAGGTCAATCGGCTGCGTATTGTGGCGCCGGAAGCCGGTTACCTGACCGACATTGATCCGGGCTTGAAGGAAGGCATGTGGGTGGCAGAAGGTGCGCCACTGCTGGCGTTGGTCAATCCGCAAGCGCCCAGGTTGTTTGCCTACGCCGATGAAAACCAGCTGAGTCGTTTGCAAACCGGCCAGCAAGGCACGTTTTATCCGCAGGGTGGCGGGCGCAGCCCGTTTGACATCGAAGTGAGCGAAGTCGAATTTTCCGGCGTGCCGAAGATGGAGCAGCTCTACAGCGCGTCGGTGTTCGGCGGCAACGTGGCCGTGCGCAAGGCCAACAACGGCGATCTGATTCCAGTCAACGCCACCTACCGCATTCGCATGCAACCGATGGAGCCGCCAGTGGTGGAGCGCGTGTTGCGCGGCACGGTCAAAGTGTCAGGGCCGAGTCAGAGCTTGGTGGTGCGCGCGTGGCTGTGGGCAGCGTCTTCGCTGTTGCGTGAGAGCGGGTTCTGAGCAGGCACCTGGCGACGGCAATATTCTGCTGACCGGCAATCCCGATTCACACAAGGTACGTACAGTTGGTAAATGACCAATATACGGCTTATCCATGTTTCGCAAACTGATTCAACCAATACTGTCAGTGCTGGTGATTGCTTACTCGATTACCACCATGGCCACTGAAGAACCCGCCTACAAGTTGGTCGCTGTCAGCGGCGGAGTCGAGTATCGGCAATATGAACCCTATCTCGTTGCTGAAACCGTTATTGAAGGTGAGTCAGATCGCGACAGCGCTTCCAACGAGGGCTTTCGTCGTCTTTTCAAATACATCAGTGGTGCTAACACCACCAAGACCTCGATTGCCATGACCGCGCCTGTGCAGCAAACCCCGGGCCGCAAGATCGACATGACAGCGCCTGTGCAACAAACCTCGGCAGCGGATGGCTGGAAAGTGGGGTTTACCGTGCCGGCAGTGTTCACGCAGGCAACAGTGCCGCTGCCAACCAATCCGCAAGTGTCGATACGTGCCGTGCCAGGGCAGTTGATGGCGGTCTTGAAATATTCAGGCCGCTGGACCGACAAGAACCTGAAACAACACTCGGATGAATTGCTGCAAAAGCTGTCGGCGGCCGGTATTACCACTGCCGGCGACGTGATGAGCGCGGCCTACAATGCGCCGTTCACACCTCCCTTCATGCGGCGCAACGAAGTGATGATTGCTGTCGACAAGACTCCCTAGTCTTGGTCAGCACGCTTGCTGAATAACGCACACAGCTTGTATTCGAAATCCTCGTTTTTCTCGAATGGCTGCAGCGACCAGTCGGCATAGATGTTTGGCGGCAATTGTTCGGTCGGTATCGGAGTTGCGCGCAGACGATCAGTCCAGCCGCTATGAATGGCTTCGATGTTGGTGAGGATGGGGTTGTAGCCGTTGGCCTGCAGATCCTGCTTGATCAGCTGCGGATGAAAACCAGTGGTTACCAGCCAGCTGCTGTTGTAACGGCTCACTTGTGACAGCACTTGTGACTGAATTTCGGATGGCACATAGAGCAGGCAATTCAACAAGCACACCACATCAAAAATTTTGTCGGTAGTGAAACTGTCGAAGGCATTGGCGGGCAGAAATGTGGTTCTTGCCAACACGGCTGGCGTTGGCTTTACACTGCCATTGCTTTGCTGCAGATACTGCAGTTCTTCAGCGCTGCAGCCTTTGATGATTTCAAGCGGAAAACTGGCGGCTTTGGCGTAATCGACGAAGCCGGGTTGTTTGTCGGTGGCATAACAATGCAAGGTGAACTGCTGGTCGAGCTGGCGCGCCAGATATTGAATCACCAGTGAATACACTTCGGCGCCGATTGAGCAGGCGTGAAACAGCACGCTGATGTCCTTGCGCCCGCAGGCCAGCAACTGATCCAGCAAGGTGTCGAACAAAATGCGGTTGCGAAAAAACGCGGTGGTGCCAATGGCGTCACCGGTGGCAGGGCGCAAACGTATGGGGCCGGGGGTGGAAGACATGCAGCAAAACACGCGCGGTTCGGGAAGGGCCTGCATTATACTCATGCCCACTTTGCACCGATAAACTTCACTCGATGATGATCATTCACAAGGCGCGGTATGCGCATGGCTAAATCCGGCGACGCTGAAATCCGCCAGTGGTTTGCCCAGGCGCTGGCCATCCATCAACAAGGCAATCTGCAAGAAGCGGCGCGCCGCTATAAACTGATTCTTGATCAGCAACCTGACCATGCCGATGCGCTGCATCTGCTTGGCGTAGTTGCCCATCAGTTTGGCAAGCATGACAACGCCATCAACCTGATCAAGCTGGCGCTCAAGCTGCAACCCGCCAATGCGGTTTTTCACTACAACCTCGCCAAAGCCTTGCAGGCCAATAACAGCCTTGCCGATGCCATTACCCACTATCAGCTAAGCCTGCAACACAACAGCAGTGATACCAATGCCTGGGCCAATCTGGCGGTTGCTTACCAGGATTCAGAACAAGTGGAGCAAGCCGTGCATGCCAACCGGCAGACACTGGCACTTGATGGCGACCACCCGATTGCGCTGCTGAACCTCGGCACGCTGCTATCGCAAATCGGTGAATACGACGAGGCAGCTTTGCTGTTTGACCGCCTGCTGCACAAGCACCCGATGCACGCCGAAGCCCACACCAAGAAATCACTGATCAGGTTGCTGCAAGGCGATTTTGTGCGCGGCTGGCACGAGCATTACTGGATGTATTTCTCGGCCGATTTTGTCGGCAAGAATCCACCGCGAGTGATGCCGTTTCCCAAGTGGCGTGGCGAAGCGTTGCCTGACAACAGCACGCTGTTGATCAACGGTGACCAGGGCGTGGGTGATGTGGTGATGTTTGCCTCACTGCTGCCGGATGTGCTCAAACGTGTGCATAACGTGGTGCTCGAATGTGATCATCGGCTCATCACACTGTTCCAGCGCTCGTTTCCGGCTATCAAGATAATTCCCAAACTGGCGGAGCGCGATTTTTACTGGCAACAAGCGCTGGGGCCGCTGCGCTATCGCATCGACATTTCAGAACTGGCCAGTTTGTTTCGCAACAGCGAGGCTGATTTCCCGCTGCAAAATGCTTACCTCAAAGTTGACGATGCCAAGGTATTGGCATGGCAAACCCAACTGCGCAAACCCGGCACACGATTGACAGTAGGCATCTCATGGCGCGGCGGTCTGGATGCGCGCGCGCGGCAGGCACGCTCGATAGCGCTGGCCCATTGGCAGCCGCTGGCAGCGCTTCCGGGTGTGCAGCTGGTCAATCTGCAATACGGTGATCATGCTGCTGAGATCGCCGAATTCAATGCAGCGACAGGCAATGCATTGCAAACCCATGCCAACGCCAATCCGATAGCAGACCTCAGCGATTTTGCTGCGTTGGTCAAAGCCCTGGATCTGGTCATCAGCATCGACAACACCACCGTGCATATTGCCGGCGCGTTGAATGTAAAGACCTGGCTGTTGCTACCGCTGGCCCATGACTGGCGCTGGTTGTTGCAGCGTGAAGACACACCCTGGTATGCCTCACTCACGCTGTGGCGCGCGGATGCGCTCGGTGCGCAAGCGCTACGTGCACAACTGGTGAAGGCAACCGCGCAGCTGGCAAGCATGCTGGTGGAGTGCGGTTCATCAGAACAATTGCAGAAATATTTTCCGGTGCAGCAACTTGATGCGGGCATCACGGTTGCTGTGGATGCCGCCATGCAAGCGCTGCCAATGCCGGCCAACTACGCGTTGCTGCTCAACGACACCTCGGCCTGGTATCACTGGGGTTGCTCGTGCACCTCACTGGCCATGCACGCACAACTGCGGGAAAAGTATCCGGCGGTGGTGTCGGTTCCCATCAGCGATACCAGGGCGCTGGCACCGTGCCCGCTGGAAGCAGCCCATTTTGATGACGATGCCTTCTATGCCGCATTTGCCGAGCGCAATGCGACGCTGGTCAAACGCATCCTGCACGCGGCGGTAGTCGTCATCAATGGCGAAGGCACGTTGCACGGGCTCAGTCATGCCAGTCTGTCGTTGCTGTATCTGGCGTACATCGCAAAAACCAGATTGCAAAGGAGAGTGTGCCTGATCAATCACTCCTGTTATCCCGATGGCAGTCGCCGCGATCCTGCAGCGCCTGCGTATTCGCTGTACCGGAAAGTGTATGCGCAACTGGATGTGATTGCGGTACGGGAAGCAGTCAGCCTGCAGGAACTGGTCAAGATGGGCATCGAGGCTGTGCAGAGTTTTGATTCGCTGCCGTTGTTCGTTGAAAACCAGTATCGGCAACCAGTGCCATCTGTACGCCGGAATTACATCGTGCTGGCCGGCTCTGTCAGCTGGGGCAAAGCAGTGACCGCAGAAATTGCCAAACTGCTCCAGCTGCTGACCGCTGCCAACATCCCGGTAAAAATCCTGGTC
>CANCGR010000023.1 GCA_947377625.1 Gammaproteobacteria bacterium
TTGGAATTGTCCAGGCTGTTGGCTGATGGCGAAGATGAGGTGTCCTTGGTAATAGGAAGCAACCACGTCAGGGTGCGTACCCAGAACTTTACTTTTACCTCCAAGTTGGTTGACGGCAAGTTTCCCGATTACGATCGTGTGCTGCCAAAGGGGGGAGACAAGGTCATGCTTGGCAATCGCCAGGATGTGAAACAGGCGCTGAGCAGGGCGGCCATTCTTTCAAACGAGAAATTCCGGGGTATCCGGCTGATGTTAGCTAAAGATGAATTAAAGATATTAGCCAACAACCCGGAACAAGAAGAAGCGGAAGATGTGGTTGCTGTCGAATACCAGGCGGCAGCTTTGGAAATAGGCTTCAATGTAAGCTATCTCATTGATGTGCTTAATGTTCTTACAACGAGCACTGTGCAAATGATTCTGTCTGATACCAACAGTAGCGTCTTGATGCAGGCAACCGATGGCAGCCCTGCCCTCTATGTCGTCATGCCGATGAGGCTTTGATCGCTGGGGCCGGACCTCCCTCCCCATGCCGGTACTCACCAGGTTTGCCATCAGCGGGTTGCGCAATATTACTGAGGCTAATTTGGAGCCTAGCCCCGGCTTCAATTTGATTTACGGTAATAACGGCAGCGGAAAGACCTCCCTGCTGGAGGCCTTGTACCTATTGGGGATGGGCCGCTCATTTCGAAGCCATTTGCAAAAGCCCCTCATTTCTCATGAAATGCTGGTTGCAACTGTCTTTGGCCAAATCGCAGATGGCACCACCATCGGAATTCAACGGCCGCAGCGCGGGCAGCAAACTATCAAAATTGGGGGCAAGCCTGCGGAAGGTATTGCCCATCTGTCCCGTTCACTTCCCCTGCAGCTAATCAATACCGATACGTTTCAGTTGATGGAGGGCAGCCCGAGTGACCGGCGGCAATTTCTGGACTGGGGTGTGTTCCACGTGGAACATCAATATCTGGAGTTTTGGCGTAGAGCTAAAAAAGCGCTGGAGCAGCGTAACTTGCTACTGAGATCTGACGCAAAAGCAGAAGAAATCGAGCCTTGGTCGCACGAGCTAGCGCTCAACGCTAACCACATGGACATGTATCGCAAGAGTTATCTCGATCAGTTGGCTACCCTTTTTTCCGAAACGCTGCTGGATATAGGGGCTCCTGGTGGGGCAGCTATCGATGTTAGTTATTGGCGGGGATGGGAGTCGCAAACTGATCTCTTTGGGCAGTTGCAGATAACCCTCTCGAAAGATCGCAAATACGGGCACACCACAGTTGGGCCTCATAAAGCAGATTTGCGATTTAAAGTAGGTGGGCAGGACGCATCAGAAATCCTTTCCAGAGGGCAGCTCAAATTACTGATTTGTGCATTGAAAGTCGTGCAGGCCCAGCATTTGATTAGTACCAGGGGCATACATTGCCTGTTCCTGCTTGATGATCTGCCCGCAGAGCTGGACGCCACCAATAGAGAAAAAGTTTGCAAACTATTGGGAGGCCTGAAAACCCAAGTTTTTATGACTAGTATAGAACAAGAGGCCTTGGCGCCGATTGCGGCGCGGCAAGCGGAGGTCAGCGGTATGGAAATGGGGATGTTCCACGTGAAACATGGTAAGATCGACCGGGCGTAAACGCTGAGAACAAAAGCGAAAAATTTATTTTAAAATCAAATAGTTACAAGAGGCGCTGCCCATTTTGAGCAGGCCTTAAAGGGGCATTATGGCGGACAACGACAACTACGATTCCTCAAGTATCACGGTGCTGAAGGGCTTGGATGCAGTAAGAAAACGCCCGGGCATGTATATCGGGGATACTGACGATGGTACCGGCCTTCACCACATGGTGTTTGAGCTTGTGGACAATTCCATAGACGAAGCACTGGCCGGCTATTGCAGCACAGTCAAAGTCGTTATTCACAGCGATGAGAGCGTCAGCGTTGCCGACAACGGCCGCGGCATTCCTACCGAAATGCATGAAGAAGGAGTATCTGCGGCAGAGGTCATCATGACGGTGCTGCACGCCGGCGGAAAATTCGACAGTAACAGTTATAAAGTGTCTGGCGGTCTGCACGGCGTAGGTGCGTCAGTGGTCAACGCCCTCTCCTCCTATTTGAAGCTCACCATCTATCGTGGTGGGAAAATCCATGAACAGATTTACCACCATGGTGTTCCGGAAACTCCACTCAAGGTAGTGGGAGAATGCAGCCATACGGGTACTTCCTGTCATTTCAAACCCTCTGGCGAGACGTTCACCAATATCAGTTTTGTTTATGACATTCTGGCCAAGAAGCTTCGTGAGCTGGCATTTTTGAACGCCGGGCTCAAAATAGAGCTACTTGACGAGCGCACCGAGAAGTCAGAGATATTCCAGTATGAAGGTGGTTTGCACGCCTTCGTCGCCTATCTCAACCAGAACCGTACGCCGATCAACAAAATTTTCCATTTTTCAACGGAGGCTGATGGCGTCGGTATTGAAGTCGCCGTGCAGTGGAACGATGGCTATCAGGAAAATGTTTACACCTACACCAACAACATTCCACAACGCGATGGCGGTACCCATCTCGCAGGATTCCGTGCGGCACTGACACGCGTTCTTAAAAGCTACATCGACAAGGAAATCGACAGCAAAAAAGGCAAAGACGTACAAACCTCCGGCGACGATGCGCGCGAAGGTCTTACTGCGATTGTCTCTGTCAAAGTACAAGATCCAAAATTCTCATCACAGACCAAAGACAAGCTGGTTTCTTCCGAAGTGAAGACCGTGGTGGAACAGGAGATGGGCCGCTGTTTCGCCGACTTCCTAATGGAAAATCCGCAGGAAGCCAGAAACATCGTCAATAAAATGATCGACGCTGCACGCGCTCGCGAAGCCGCACGCAAAGCCCGCGAAATGACGCGCCGCAAAGGCGCACTCGATATCGCCGGGCTGCCTGGCAAATTGGCGGATTGTCAGGAGAAGGATCCGGCTTTGTCAGAAATCTATATTGTCGAAGGTGACTCTGCAGGTGGTTCGGCCAAGCAAGGTCGCAACCGCAAGAATCAGGCAATTCTGCCGCTCAAAGGCAAGATCCTGAATGTTGAAAAGGCCCGCTTTGACAAAATGCTCAGCTCTGCCGAAATTGGCACACTCATCAAAGCGCTTGGTTGTGGCATCGGCACTGAAGAATTCAATCCGGACGCCCTGCGTTACCACAGCATCATCATCATGACGGATGCTGACGTTGACGGCTCGCATATTCGCACGCTGTTGTTGACTTTCTTTTTCCGTCAAATGCGACCCCTGGTTGAGCGCGGTCATATCTTTATTGCCCAGCCTCCCCTTTACAAAATTCGTAAAGGTAAACAGGAACAATACCTGAAAGATGATGATGAGTTGGCGCAGTATCAAACGCAAATGGCACTGGAAGACGCTAGCTTGCATGTGAACGCCGAAGCGCCGGGGATCAGCGGTACAGGATTGCAATCGATCGCACAGGATTACCGCAATGTACAAGCACAAATAAACCGGCTGTCCCGCCAGTACCCCGCTGAAGTATTGCAGGCACTGCTTAATCACACCCCTTTGACGGTGGAACAGCTCAGCAATGAAAGCGAAGTACAACAGTGGACAGATGCACTGGCTAAAGCCGTTAATGCACACACCGCCGCCGCCTTTGCTTTTGTAGTCAAACATGACCTTGAAGAAAATCTGTATCTGCCGGTGCTGACCTCCGTGATTCACGGCAACACACGCAAAGTGACGCTCAGTGCCGAATTTTTCAAATCCGGTGAGTATCGCGAGATTCGCCGGGTCGGCACTACCCTGAGCGGTCTGTGTGAATCAGGTGCCTATGTAAAACGTGGTGACAAAGTACAACCCGTCAACAATTTCAAAGAAGCACTGGATTGGTTGATGGGTGACGCCATGAAGGGCCACTACTTGCAGCGCTACAAAGGCTTGGGCGAAATGAATCCCGAGCAATTATGGGAAACTACGATGGACCCCAGCTACCGTCGCATGTTGCGTGTGACCATCGAAGATGCGATGGCGGCAGATCAGTTGTTCTTTACACTGATGGGTGATCAGGTGGAGCCGCGCCGCGAGTTTATCGAGACCAATGCCTTGCAGGTCGCCAACCTCGACGTGTGATCACGATTCAATGGAGGCAAGCTGGGCATTGACCCACTGCTTCACTTGCTCGGTGAGCTCGCGCGGATCACGCCCGGCTGTTTCAATGGGATCACCAATAAACACCTTAATGGTGCCCGGTGTTTTCACCAGTTTATGCGCGGGCCAGTAGAGCCCGGCGTTGTGTGCCACTGGCACTATCCTCGCGCCGGCAGCAATCGCCATTTCCGCACCACCTGTGTAGTACTTGCGATCCTGCCCAGGCTCACCGCGCGTACCTTCGGGAAACACCAGAATCGAAATGCCGTCAGCAATTCGTTGTTGGCCTTGCTGCAACATGGAATCGCGTGCATTGCGACGCTTGCTGCGATCAATGGCAATAGGCGCCAGCAACGCCAAAGCCCAGCCGAAAAACGGGATGCGCAGTAATTCACGTTTCAACACTGCGCACAGCGGCAAAAATTTGTAATAAAGAAAAACAGTTTCCCACGGACTCTGATGATTGCTAAGCACAATAAAAGGATGCGCAGGCACTTTCTCCCCACCCTGTATTTCATAGCGAACACCACAGCACACACCCACCCACCACACCACAAACCGGTTCCACTGCACGAAAAACGGGAATCGTTTT
The DNA here is from genome assembly GCA_947377625.1 of Gammaproteobacteria bacterium. Lineage (GTDB taxonomy): Bacteria > Pseudomonadota > Gammaproteobacteria > Pseudomonadales > Pseudohongiellaceae > CAILUG01. The sequence continues at coordinate 4,732 of CANCGR010000023.1, forward strand.
TTCAACGGCAACATCCATCCCAGCAAGACGCACAAGGATGCATGCACCACCAAAGTGGTGGCATAAACGATATAGAACAGGATGGATCTCAGAATGAGCATAGATACATATCAACTATTTATTGCTGTCATCCTGCGCCAGGATGAAGCTGGTAGCGGCAGCCAGATCGTCCACTATCTGTACCTGAGCACGCAAGTGCGCAGAGAGTTTGTTGGCTTCAACGGCACCTTTGCCCGTACGCACCAGTAGTGGTTTGCATCCTCCAGCAACCGCCATTTGCACGTCCTTTTCGTGATCGCCTACCAACCACGCGCCTTGTACAGAAAGTTCCAGCGTGCCGCTGATCTGTTCGAGCAAGCCCAACTTGGGTTTACGGCAATTGCAATTTTCATCGGGAGCATGCGGACAATAGCAGATCACATCAATGCGGCCACCAGCAGCTTCGACCAATTCACACATAAGGTTGTGCATATTGGCCAACGCGATTTCATCAAAGTAACCACGGGCGAGCCCGCTTTGATTGGTCGCGACAGCAATGAGATAGCCGGCTTTTGAAAGCTGGGCAATCGCCTCGATACTGCCCGGTAAAGGAACCCATTCCTCAACTGACCGGATGTAATTATCGGAATCGGCGTTGATGACCCCGTCGCGGTCGAGAATTACCAGTTTAAGCGGTGCGTCAGACATTTTGCAGCAACGAGATATCGGCAACTCGCAGGAACAGTTGTCGCAATGAGTTCAGCAAAGCCAAACGGTTCAAACGCAAACCTGCATCTTCAGCATTAACCATGACTTGTTCGAAAAACGCATCAACATGCACTTGCAAGCTCGCCATCGCCGCCAGGGCTTCTGTGTAACGATGCATGGCCAACAAGGGCTCCACTTGGGCAAGAACTTCTTGCAGGCTACTGGCCAATGCCTTCTCGGCAGGCTCCTGTAACAAACCACCATCGACGTTACCAATGTTGGTTTGCTCTGACTTCTGCAGGATATTGGAAACACGCTTGTTGGCAGCTGCCAGCGCCTGCGCTGCAGGCAATTTGGCGAAATAACTTACTGCGTTGATGCGTGCATCAAACAACAAAGGGCTGGTTGGGCGCACAGCATCTACAGCCATAAACACGTCGGTGCTCACGCCTTTGTCTGCATAGAGTGCGCGCAAACGTTCAAAGATGAAATCAAGCACGGTATTTTTGAGTTCGGCCGCATTTTTCACTTTTGGGAAATTAGCAACAGCGGCTTCCACACAGCTCGTCAGATTCAATGGTAACTGCCGTTCAATAATAATGCGCAAAACACCCAGTGCTGCGCGGCGCAAAGCGAAAGGATCTTTTGAGCCTGTGGGTGGTTGTCCTATTCCGAACATACCAGTGATAGTGTCAAGACGTTCAGCCAGCGCCAACACCATGCCGGTCTTGGTTCCCGGCAATTCGTCGCCAGCAAAGCGCGGCATATATTGCTCGTTTAGCGCCAGCGCAACTTCCACAGGCTCACCGTCATGAAGCGCATAGTGGTAACCCATGATGCCCTGCAGTTCTGCAAACTCGTACACCATGTTGCTCATCAAATCACACTTGCCCAACTCAGCAGCACGCGCTACCAAAGTGTTATCAGTTTGCAGTTGAGTAGCAATATGCAAAGCCAGGGATTTCACGCGTTGTGATTTTTCATACACAGTTCCAAGCTCTTGCTGGAACACCACCGTCTTCAGTTTTTCGGTACGACTTGCGAGCGTCTGTTTTTTATCTTGTGAATAAAAGAACGCAGCATCCGCCAAACGCGGGCGAATAACTTTTTCGTTACCAGCAATTACTTGCGCAGGGTCGAGGCTCGCAAGATTACTCAGCGTGATGAAATACGGCAGTATGCTGTTGCTGGCATTGAGCAGATGGAAACATTTCTGATGACCTTTCATCGCAGAAATAAGCGCTTCTTGTGGCACAGACAGAAATGCTTCATCAAAGCGGCCGGTAAGCGCCACTGGCCATTCCACCAGTGATGTCACTTCATCAAGCAGCGCTTCTTCAATGACGGCTTGCGCACCAAGTTTCTGCGCTTGTTCCATCACTTGTTTGCGAACTTCTTCACGGCGCTCGGCGAAGCTGGCGATGACCTTGCCTTCATCTCGCAGGAGGAACGGATATAGTTCAGGTGCGTTCACAAGAATATTTTCAGGATGATGGAAGCGATGGCCGCGGGTTTCTGCGCCCGTTGTCACACCCATGATGGTGGCTCTGATTACTTCGGTGCCAAACAGCAATACAACCCAATGCACTGGGCGCACAAATTCATCACGCGTGCTGCCCCAGCGCATACGTTTCGGAATCGGCAGTGCTGCCAACGCATCTTTCACCATGGTGGGAATCAGATTAGCGGTAGCGTCGCCAGCCTGAAGCGAAACATGCACAAGCTTGGTGACCTTGCCATCTTGCTTCTGCTGCAGTTCCGCAACACTTACACCACAGGAACGCGCGAAACCTTCAGCAGCTTTGCTGGGAGCGCCATCAGCAGCGAACGCAGCCTGCAATGCAGGGCCGAGTTTTTCGATGGTGCGATCAGCCTGACGCTCAGGTAAATCATGAATCAACAAAGCCAAGCGGCGCGGAGTTGCAAATACTTCGATGGCGCCATGCTCCAGCGTTGCCTTTTTTAGCTGTGCTGCAAATTCGTCACGAAACGCTCCAGACAGCGGCAACAAGGCTTTGGGCGGCAACTCTTCAGTGCCGATCTCAATCAGCAAATCGCGGTTAGACATTGGCGAATTTCTCCAGACATTCTTTGCGCAGTGCTTCAGGCGCAAGCGGGAAGCCCAGTCTGGCGCGCGAGTCATAATAGGCTTGGGCAACAGCGCGCGCCAAAGTGCGCACGCGCAAAATATAACGTTGACGTTCAGTCACCGAGATTGCTGAACGTGCATCAAGCAAGTTGAAAGCGTGCGAGGCTTTGATGACTTGCTCGTAAGCAGGCAGCACCAGCTTGTTCTCGATCAGATGCTGACACTGGGCTTCGCTGTCGCTGAAGTTGCGAAACAGGTTGTCGGTGTTGGCGTGCTCAAAGTTGTAAGCTGATTGTTCGACTTCATTCTGATGGAACACATCCCGGTAAGTGACAACGCCATTGGACGTGTTGGCCCACACCAGATCAAAAATATTATTCTTGCCTTGCAAGTACATCGCAATACGTTCCAACCCGTAGGTGATTTCACCGCTGACCGGGAAACACTCGAGTCCACCTACCTGCTGGAAATAAGTGAACTGAGTGACTTCCATACCGTTAAGCCACACTTCCCAACCCAAACCCCACGCGCCAAGAGTGGGTGATTCCCAATTGTCTTCAACGAAACGAATATCGTGAATACTGGTATCAATGCCGAGATGATGCAGCGATTTCAGATACAGATCCTGGATGTTCAATGGAGAAGGTTTGAGGATCACCTGAAACTGGTAATAGTGTTGCAGGCGCATCGGGTTCTCGCCGTAGCGACTGTCAGTGGGACGACGGCAAGGCTGCACATAAGCTGTGTTCCAGCTTTCCGGGCCGATGGCGCGCAGAAAAGTCTGAGTGTGGAAAGTGCCTGCACCCACTTCCATATCAAGTGGCTGAATGATCACGCAGCCCTGTTCAGCCCAAAACTGCTGCAAGGCCAGGATCAATCCCTGGAAAGTGGAAACGTCGAAGGACGAGCTCAAGATAACTCCCGCAGCACCCCTTGGGGTACCATGCACCGATGGCAAAAAGAAGTCGGCAATTATCCTGAACTCGCTCGCATGAAGGAAGCAGCACTCATCTTATTCCTGAGATTTCTCGCGTTGCTGCCGCTGCCGGCAGCACGTGCTGTGGGTTCGTTGTTTGGTGCGCTGTGTTGGACGTTGCAGCCTCGCATGGCCCGCACCACACTTACCAATCTTTCGCGTTGTTTTCCTGCTATGGATGCCCAAGAGCGCCGGCAGCTAGCGAAGGCAAGCCTCAAGCAGACTTTCCAGGCAATTGCTGAGGCCGGAGCCGTTTGGTTGTGGCCTGCAGCCAAGACTCTCAGTCTCGTCACCGAAGTGGAAGGGTTGGGCTTGTTGCAAGCCGCCAAGGCTGCAAACAAAGGCGTATTGTTGGTGGCTCCTCATCTAGGTAACTGGGAGCTGCTGGGCCTTTATCTGAATGTGTGTGGTTGCGGCCCTACCAGCCAGCTCTATCAAGCCCCTGATTCACAGGCTTTGGCAAAATTGATCTTCACAGCGCGTAGCCGTGTCGGGGCCAAGATGGTCGCGACCGATAACAAAGGCGTGGGGCAACTGCTCAAATCCCTGCGTGCCGGAGAAATCGTTGGCATTCTGCCGGACCAAGTGCCTTTGCCCACGGGAGGTGAGTTTGCGCCATTCTTCGGCAATGCTGCGTTAACGATGACCTTGCTCAATCGGCTGCAACAGAAAACCGGAGCGCGTGTGGTAGTCGGTTATGCCAAGCGGGTGAAGAACGGATTTCGTATGATCTTTCGTGAACCTGAGTCGGACATTTACTCAAGCGATCTGATCACTGCTTTGGCTGCGCTTAATCACAGCGTCGAGACCGTAGTGCTGGAAGCTCCATCGCAATACCAGTGGGAATACAAACGCTTCAAGCGTCAGCCTGAAGGCGTTGAACCTCCCTACTGAAAATCATTCAGCAATCGGTTGCTTGCGAAGCAGCGCGTAGTAAAAGCCATCGGTACCGCCCGCCTTGGGAAATAATTGCAATCCATAGTCGCACGTAGTCGCGACTGCAATGGTCAGCGGTATGTGCCTGGCATCGGGACAGGCGCTGAGCAAATGTGCGATTTGTTCCGTGTTTTCCGCTTTCAACAACGAACATGTTGAATAAAGAAGATAACCACCAGGTTCGAGTAGTGGCCATGCTGCGTGAATCAATGCACGCTGCTTGCTCACCAAATTCTCAACTTCTGCAGCGGTGCGCAAAATCTTGATGTCTGGATGCCGGCGAATAACGCCAGTGGCGGAGCACGGAACGTCAAGCAGGATGCGATCAAAGCGACCGAATTGTTCTGCACCAGCCACCGTGATGTCGGCACATCGCACAGTAGCTAACAGTCCGAGTCTGTCCAGATTTTGTTGGATACGCGGCAATCGTCGCGCTTCATTATCAAGCGCCAGTACCTGCAAACTTGGCTCGGCTTCCAGCAATGCACAGGTTTTGCCACCAGGAGCAGCGCAAGCATCCAGCACGCGCAAACCGGGCGACAGCGGCAGTAAAGCCGCTACCAGTTGCGAGGATTCGTCCTGCACGCTAACCATGCCTTCGGCAAAACCAGGCAAGACAGCGGTATCCATCGGTTGGGCCAGATAGAGCGAGTGTTGAGCTAACTCACCAGCAGTTGAAGCAACAGCATTGCTCGCTAACAAGCCATGACACTCCGCACGCGTTGCTTTGAGTTGATTCACGCGCAAGCTCATGGGAGCGCGCTGATTATTGCCATCAAGGATGTCGCGGTACTGTGCGGGCCAGTCTTTTTTCAGCTGATCGAGCAGCCACTGCGGATGTGCATACCAAGCGCTGTAGTCGCGCTCTGCCAAAGCCGACAGCTCATCCTGCTGCCGCTGCGCACCGCGCAGCACCGCATTGATCAAACCTTTCGCCCACGGTTTGCCGAGCGCCTCAGCAGTGCCGACACATTCATTGACGCAGGCGTGATCAGGAGTGCGCATGAACAGCAGTTGATACAAGCCCACCAGCAACAGGCACTGCACATCCATATCCTTGGCGCGCAGCGGCTTTTCGAGCAAGTGCTGCAAATAGAAGTTCAGACGTGGATGCCAGCGGCAAACGCCAAAACACAGTTCCTGCAACAGTGCAGGACTTTGCGCCTTTGCCAATGTTTCTGTAGTCAGCAGGCTGGCGAGTGAACCGCGGTGCTGCAGCAAGCTGGTTAATATATGGCAGGCCAGTACGCGTTCAGGTTGGAAGCTCATGGTGCAGAGGTATCAAGCAGATGAGCCAAACAGTGTCCGATCCGAAAAAAGTCAGGATGCCCGTTCAACAAGCTGGCGATGCCCATCGCGGGCTTGCCTTCCAGTTGGACGTCGAATACTTCCAGTACGCCAATACCACACGACACTGTCATGGAATTCTCAGTAATGCCAAGCACGAAGCCGGGAGCACCCTCGTTAGTTTCGTTCGCCACGCGCGCACGTACTACTCGTACGCGCTTGCCCTCGTGCAGGAACCAGGCTGGGGAGCGCGGATATAGCGCTCGCACCTGGTTGTGAATTGAAGCGGCACTTTGAGTCCAATTGATTCGGGCCTCTTCTTTTTGCATCTTGCGTGCGTAAGTAGCCAAAGCTACATCCTGGGGTTGGGCTTCCAAGGTGCCGTCAGGCAGTTGCCGCAACACGTCAAGCAGGGCATCACAACCCAGCTTCTGTAAGCGCAGAGTCAGACTCGAGGCATTGTCATCCGGCAAAATGGGTGTGCGAACAACCTTCAAGACCGCGCCGGTATCGAGCCCCTCATCCATCTGCATAAGGCAAACCCCGGTCTCTTTGTCGCCGGCCAGAATCGCTCGCTCAATGGGGGCGGCACCTCGCCAACGCGGCAATAAAGAGGCATGAACATTCAGGCAGCCATAACGGGGCAACTTCAAAACGGCGGCTGGTAGCAACAGCCCATAAGCCACTACCACGAGCACATCCGGCCTATAGTTTTGCAGTTTGGCGAGCGCATCCGGGTCACTCAGCGACAGCGGCTGGTTTACTTCAATGCCATGGGATTGCGCCACCGCTTTGACTGGTGTTGAGGTCAGCTTCTTGCCGCGCCCGCTAGGGCGATCAGGCTGTGAGTAGGCACTAACCACGTTGAAACCCCCTGCAATCAGGGATTCCAAATGGCTGGCAGCGAACTCTGGGGTGCCCGCGAAGACAATACGTAGCGATGACGAGGTCATGGTGTCAGCAGGCCTGGATTTGGATAAAGTTTACAGGGCAGGACCCATCGTAGAGGGCTCAGGCTTCAGCGCGGGACTCTCCCCGCTCATCCTTCTTTTTGTCTTTCAACAGTTTGTGCTTGATGCGCTGCCGCTTGAGGATCGACAAATAATCGACGAACAGCTTGCCGTCCAGATGATCCACCTCATGCTGCAGGCACACCGCCAACAGGCCCTCGGCTTCCATTTCGAACGTCTCACCATCGCGGTTTAGGGCCTTCACTTTGATCTTTTTGGGGCGGGTCACCAAGTCGAAATAGCCTGGCACAGACAGGCAGCCCTCTTCATAGCCCAGCGGTTCCGGATCCAGCACGTCAATCTCGGGGTTGATGAAGACCAGCGGCGTATCCTTGTTTTCCGATACGTCGAGTACCAGCAGGCGCTTATGAACATTCACCTGGGTAGCGGCCAGGCCGATGCCGGGCGCGGCGTACATGGTTTCAAACATGTCATCGATAATGCGGCGCAGCGCGTCGTTGACTTCAGAGATCGCACTGGCCCGCTTGCGCAGCCGCAGATCGGGATACTCGAGAATGGTTAGCAGGCTCATGGTGGCATTGGGCAAAGGTTTGGAAACTTGTGCGCATGATAAGCCAATCAAGCCGGTCATGGCACTTTGGTCGATAAGACGTAGCGAGAACCAATGCCCAATAATGACAACTTACCTAAATTTCCCGCGCTAAACCTATATGAATACAACACTTATTGTTACTATTAAGCACTTATAGAGGGGTGCGCCACTCTTACTGCCCGGCCAATGGGGGAGCTTCCGATGGCAATGACTTTCATGAACTGGCTCAGGCTTGGCAGGAATGCCAGCGCCAAGTTGCTGGCATCTGGCCTGATTGCAGGCATGTTGTTGCTGGTAGCGCATGCCGCTGAACAGCAGGGCATTGTCTCCTTGCGCAAGGATTCCCCACAAAGCTACACCGTCAAAGAAGGCGATACATTGTGGGACATCGCTGCCCGTTTTCTGGAAAAGCCTTGGCTGTGGCCGCAGGTGTGGCAGGTCAATCCGCAAATACAAAACCCTGATCTGATCTATCCCGGTGACCTCATTTCCCTTTCCTATCAGGAAGGCAAACCAGTGCTGAGTCTCAACCGGAACTCCGGCGTATCTGAGTCATCAAGCGCTGCTGCGAGCACAGTGGCTGGTCCCAGTACGAGTGTTGGTAGCAGTAGTGGTATTGCTGCTGATCTTCCCCCTGAAGTTGCCGGTATTCGTACTGAACGTCGCTCGCCACAGGTTCGCAGTCAGTCCTTGTTAAGCCCCATTCCGGCGATTTCGCTCAGCAAGGTCTATGCCTTCCTCAGCAAGAATACTGTGGTGGATAGCGAAAGTTTTGACAAAGCCCCTTATCTGCTCGGCGAGCAGCAAGACCGCAATATGTTCAGTGTGGGTAATACCGTGTTTGCGCGCGGCAATTGGAGCGCCAATGTTGTTACCTATGACATCGTGCGCGAAGGCAGGAGGTTCAAAGACCCTGATACCAAAGCCGAGCTCGGTGTGGAATCGGTGACGATAGGCACTGCGACTATCACCAGCTACAAGGGCGACCAGGCTGTGTTGAAAATTGATACATCGCTGCAGTCTTCCCGCGTGGGTGACCGGCTGATTCCGCGCCAGAAGCTGGATCTCGATGACTCCTACCTGCCCACCCCTCCCACCTTTGATGTGGACGCTGCCATTGCCAGCATCGGCGACGACGGACGCACCCGGGGCGGTCAATACGATACCTTGGTGCTGAACATGGGTAGCGCGAACGGGTTGAAAGCCGGCCATGTACTTACCGTCCAGAAGCCGGCAATCGTAGTTACCGATGACATCGGTAAAGCCGGGTTCTTGCAGACCATGCGCCACGTGCTGGGAATGAAAGGTGGCCGCAAGGTTGAGTATCCTGGCGGGGATATCGGAACCGTACTAATCTACCGGGTGTATGACCATGCAAGTCTTGCCCTGGTGTTGAGTTCCAAACAGCAAATCTCACTCGCCGACAGGGCTGTGACACCCTAAACAACTTCAAATTCAAGAACGCTTGGTTCAAGGACGAACTTATGCAAATCCCCGAATTGCAGCGCTGGCTGCAGTTGACGCT
>CANCGR010000024.1 GCA_947377625.1 Gammaproteobacteria bacterium
AATGGCGCAATGAGCGCTCAAGACCAACTTCTCCGTTTTAATTTCGACCAACTCGACATCCGTGGCGAGCTGGTTTACCTCAACCACAGCTGGCAGGAGGTGCTTGCGCGCTTCGATTACCCGCCCAACGTGCAAAATCAGCTCGGCACTGCGCTGGGCGCACTGGTGCTGCTGTCAGCCACCATCAAATACGACGGCAACATGATTTTGCAGGTGCAAGGCGATGGCCCGCTCAGCAAAGTGGTGGCGCAAGTGACGCACAACGGCGAAGTGCGCGGTTTGGCACGCTGGGAAGGGCTGGTGCCCAACGGCTCGCTGGCGGAAGTATTCGGCGATGGCCATATCCTGATCTCGGTAATCAAGGACTCGGGCGAGCGTTATCAAAGCATCGTGGCGCTGGAAGGCCAGACTTTGAGTGACGCGCTCAATGTGTATTTTCTACAGTCGGAACAACTGCCCTCCACGTTCCGGCTGATTGCCACCCCTACCTGCGTGGCCGGCTTCTTCCTGCAACTGTTACCGGATTCGCGCAGCACGCGTGAACAGCTGGTGGCCGAAGGCGCCGACAACAGCATGACCGAACTGCAAGACCGCGAAGAAGACTGGAATCGCATCAACATTCTCGCCGCCACGCTGGAAGCCTCTGAACTGTTGAACCTGCCACCCACGCAACTGTTGACGCGGCTGTTTCATGAAGAAGAAGTGAGCGTGCATGCACCCAAGCCGCTGCGCTTCTCGTGCACCTGCTCACGCGAGAAAGTGGAAGGCACGCTGCTGACACTTGGCCTCGCGGAAGTGGAAGATATTCTGCAAGTCGAAGGCAAGGTGGAAGTAGATTGCGAGTTCTGCCAGCAGCGCTTCATTTTCCATCGCCATGACGTCGCTGCATTGTTTGCACCTCCGGGCGAAACCAAACCGCCTGATGGCATAGTGCATTGATAGTGCATTGAAAGTTGTTTGACCTTCATCAAATATCTTGATCTGCCCCGCATACCTGAGGCTTTATTTTCTGCATATTAAGCCTTGCTTAAGAATTGACCCGTAGCATCCTCTCCATATTTTCAGATCTCCCTATTCAAGCAGGTTGGATTGTCATGATGCCCAAGCTTCGCTTTTTTCCGTTTTTGCTGGCCACCGGCTTTGTTGTCAACACAATCAGCGGCTGCAGCATGGTGCAACCCGTGCAGCCGTGGGAGAAAGGCAATCTCGCCAAACCGCAAATGGTGTTTGATGAAGACGTGCTGGAGCGCCAGTTTGCCGAACATACCTACACCAGCAAGGAAGCAGCGTCCGGCGGGGCAGGCGTAGGTGGTGGTGGCTGCGGCTGCAACTGATTTCCCCTTTGCCAGCCCCTTTTTTCGCTCTCCCAGCCTGGATATCTGATGACAAAGCCCAAGACCAAAGCGCTGCGCACCCAGAGTGCGCAAGAACTGTATCACTTGAGCACCTTGGCGCTACTGGCCAGCGCCAGCGCACTGGTGTCTTCGCAGGTGATGGCGGAAGCCGCGCCGACTACCAGCAAAATCAGCCTCAAAACCTTGTCGTACCAGGACTATCAGCCCGACGCTGACCGCATTGCCGTAGATGCCAAGGCCATTGAGGTGCTGGTGCCCATCGCGGGCGAATGGAGCGTTAGCGGCAATGCGGTGCATGACGCCATCTCGGGCGCCTCACCCAAATACCACAATTCAGGCCTCACTCCGATGGTGGACACCCGCAATGCCTACAGCGCTGCGCTGACTCGCTATTTCAGCCAGGACAGCATTACCGTTGGCATGTCCTACAGCAAGGAACACGACTACCTGAGCCGCAATTATTCATTGCAAAACGCACTGTCTACTGCCGACCAGAACACCACACTCACGCTGGGCGTGAGCTACAGCACCGACGAAATCATGCCCAACAGTATTTTTCTGCGCGAGCGCAAAGCCAAACGCACGCTGGATCTGGTGGCAGGCCTCACGCAAGTAATGTCGCAAGCCGATCTTGCCCAGGTGACGCTGCATCATTCAGAGGGCCGTGGCTATTTTTCCGATCAATACAAACTCTACGACCTGCGGCCCGACCAACGCAGAACTGACAGTTTGCTGCTGCGCTGGAACCATTTTTTCAGTGGCAACGACAGCACCTTGCATGCGTCATACCGCTATTACCAGGACAGCTTCGATATCAAGGCTCACACTTTTGAATTTGAATATGTGTACAACCTTGGCAACAACTGGCAACTGATGCCGGTGCTGCGCTATTACTCGCAAAGCAAAGCCAATTTCTATTTCGATCCGGTTGCCAATGATCCCTATGCCGATGCCGACACCGTGGGCGCGCCGATCTCGGTGGTTTACAACCGCTACATAGATGGTTTGCCGGCTTCGATGGATCAGCGCCTGTCTGCATTTGGCGCGTTCACCTATGGCATCAAGCTGCAAAAGAGCTTTGCCAAAAACTGGAGCGTGGATGCCAAGTTTGAGCAATACAAACAGAAGGGCGCGTGGGCACTTGGCACTGGCAGCCCGGGCCTGGCGGATTTCTCGGCCCGCAGTTTATTGTTTGGCGTCAGCCACAGTTTCTGAATGCGCGCGATGAACGCCAGCGTAATGAAACTCACATTCAAGGCCATGGGCGGCGCCTGTGAATTGGTGGTGGATGGCTTGTCGGCTGCCGACGCCCAGCCCCACCTGCTGGCAGCACAACAGGAAATCCAGCGCATCGAAACCAAATATTCGCGCTACCGCAACGACAGCTTGTTGTCGCGCCTGAATCAGCAAGCCGGTGGCGAGCCAATCGAATGCGACAAGGAAACCCTGCAACTGTTTGCGCATGCCGATGCGTTGTACAACATCAGTCAGGGCTTGTTTGACATAACATCCGGCGTGCTGCGACGTGCGTGGAATTTCAGCGAACTACGAGTTCCCTCTACCAGAGCGCTCAAGCCCTTGCTTGATTTGATCGATTGGCGCTTAGTCACCAACCAGAACACCCACGTGCTGTTAACCAAGCGCGGCATGGAAGTGGATTTTGGTGGCTTCGGCAAAGAATATGCAGCTGATCGCGCGGCTGCGGTGTTGCTCGACGCAGGCTGCCAACACGGCTATGTAAATCTCGCCGGTGATTTCCGCATAGTGGGGCCAAAAGCGGATGCTTCACCTTGGATGATCGGCATCAAACACCCGCGTAAACCCGATGATGTAGTAGCCACCATTCCGCTGGAAATTGGAGCGCTGGCCACCAGCGGCGACTATGAGCGTTTCATTGATGTGAACGGCAAACGCTACTGCCACATTCTCAATCCGCACACCGGCATGCCTGCCGCTTATTGGCAATCAATTTCAGTGATCGCGCCACTCGCACTGGTGGCCGGCAGTTACAGCACCATTGCAATGCTGATGGAAGAAAAGGCACTCGATTTTCTGCAACTCTCAGGACTGCCTTACCTGGCGGTGGATCAGCAAGGCCGTTGTTATCAGAACCAGACTCAAGCAGACGGCCACCAGGCCAGCGCATGAGCCTACGTCAATTTTAATGGGAACCTCGCATGGCGACTTATAAAGCAACCACCGGCAATGATTCGTGGACCGTCCCTGAATTCGGCGATCCGTCGGGCACGTTGATTGACGGGCTGGCCGGCACTGATGCGCTGTATTTTGATCGCCTGCCACGCAGCCGCTTCACGATCAAACTGGACAGCGCCACCGGCAACATACTGGTTGATTCCCTCAGTGGGGCCAGCTCCACTTTTCATCTGAAACTGAAGAACGTGGAATATCTGGTATTCAGCAGCGGCTCGGATGTGCTGAATCTGGCCACTGCCTTTGGCGACACCACGGCTCCCACTGTCACGCAGTTCAGCCCGCTTGTCAGTGCAGCCAATGTAGCGCTCACTACCAATATCACCGTTACGTTCAGTGAGACTATTGTCAGGGGCAGCGGCAACATCACCTTGGTCGACAGTGCCGGCAAAACGGTGGAGACCTTTGCAGCGGCCACCAGTGCCAACCTGACAATAAGCAGCACCCAATTGACCATCAATCCCACCAATGATTTGCAGCTGGCGCAAATCTATACGGTGAAAATTGATGCCGGCGCCATCAAAGACAGCGCCGGCAACTCCTATGCCGGCACCACCAGCTACAGTTTTTCCACACCACCCAACCACACGCCTGTGCCTGCGGCTGCGCAATTCAGCCTGAATGAAAACGCTGTGTTAAGCAGCCAGCTGCCGGCCGCGACTGATCCTGATGCGCAAACGCTGAGCTACGTGGTGGCGCAAAATCCGGCACACGGCACACTTGCTCTCAACAAGGATGGCACCTTTGTCTATACGCCCGTGAAGGATTACTACGGTGCCGACAGTTTCAGCTATGCGGTGAATGACGGCATCGTTACTTCAGCTTCGGTCGTTACCACTCTCACCATCGCGGAAGTAATCAATACCATTACCGGCACCAGCGGTGCCGATACTCTGGTGGGCACAGCCGGCAAGGACTCGATACAAGCCGGTGCCGGCAACGATTCACTCACTGGCGGCGCCGGCAATGACACGCTCGACGGTGGCGACGGCATTGATGTGGCCGTTTTCAGTGGTGCCCGCAGCAATTATCAAATCACCAACAACGGCAGCTCACTGCTAATTACTGACCAAAGCGGCAGCGATGGCACCGACACGCTCCAGAATATTGAACGACTGCACTTCACCGACAAGAGCGTCGCCTTTGATGTAAGCGGCGCTGCCGGCATGGTGGCCAAAACCATCGGCGTGGTGGTGGGGCCGGCCGGACTCGGCGACAAGATGCATATTGGCCAGGCACTTAATTTGCTCGACCACGGCGGCAGTTATGAACAGTTGCTCACGCTGGCGGTCAACTTGGTGCTGGGCGCCAATGCTACTAACAAGCAAATCGTGGATTTGCTGTATACCAACGTGATCGGCTCAGCGCCGCCGGCAGCTACCGAAGCCTTCTATACCAACTTGCTGGACACCGGCGCCTATACAGTCGGCAAACTGGCACTGCTAGCCGCAGACACCAGTTACAACGCAGCGCATATCAACCTGGTCGGCATCGCGCAAAGCGGGCTCGACTATAGTCCGGCGGCATGAATAGTCCGACAGCATGATTTGCGCTGGCATTCAGCCTTAAAAAAAGCCAATAATCAGCAGCGTAGCCCTTGCGACAACAGCGAGGGCCGCGCAAGCAAATCCATTTGAAATGCTGAAAACAGGGCTTTTTGATGTTTCCCAGATGGTTCACTTTGGGCCGCCACAGCATCCGCAGCCAAATTTCGGCCTTGCTGGCCTTTGCGGTTGTGCTGCAAGCACTTAGCCTGCCTGCCAACGCCATCGATGCACCGGCCCCGCTGCTACTGCAATCCACCAGCACTGACGGCAAAAACTACGGCACCACTTTTACTGTCAACCTGACTGCCGCCAATTCCACTGCCAGCCTTGCATCAGCGTTAGTGGATCAGGCAGTCCAAATCACCGCTACCTATACGCCCGGCACCGCGCACGCCAACCAGCTGGTTGACATTTTTGTGGTCGATCGCATGGACAATGCCTGGTACATGCGCACGCTGGATGGCCGCTTCGTGCCGTGGAATTTCAGCATCCCTGCGCTGCAGCCTGCGCAGGAGCACGTGAAACTGGTGCCTGGACTGAAGGTGGAAGTTTACTCCGGCACTTATAGCACTGCGGCCACGCACAATATCTATGTGGGCTACATGGTGGTGGGTGGCAGCGCGCTGATCTACACACCACTTCCCGCTGCTTATGCGATTACCGGGCCCACCATCAAGGTGGCACCGCTCACCTATTTTTCCGACCATATCGAAAACGACATCTTGCCGCGCTGCCTCGCCTGCCATTTCAGTGGCGGGCTTGCCAAAGACAGCATGCTGATCCTGGAGCGCAGCAGTGCCACGTCAGCCAAAAACAATTTCGATACTTTTGCACGCGTGGCACAAGCCAAAGGCATCGGCTACATCCTGACCAAGGTCACCGGTGGCAATTCACATACCGGCGGCGTGCAATTAAACCAGGGCAGCACTGACTACAACAATTTGTCTACGTTCCTGCAACTGCAGCAGGGCACCACTGAAGTCATCACCGTCACCGGCAATGATTTCTTCAATGGCGTTACCTTGCAAAATCGCCCGGAAACCTTGCGCCGCGCCGCCATCATGCTGGCCGGTCGCGCTCCCACGCAGACAGAAACGGATGCCGTGAGCAAAGGCGATGAAACCACCTTGCGCACTACACTACGCAGCATGATGACAGGCGATGGCTTTCACAAATTTCTGGTCGATGGTGCCAATGACAGGTTGTTGGTGCGCGGTGTGCTGGGGCAAGTCATCGATTCCAACTATCCGTTCTATCCGAAATACACGACCGAGATTTACAACGCGCGCGTGAAGGCCCAGGCACAAGGCAAATCACAAGCTGACATTGACAGTGCCGGCTGGAACTTGATGAGCCCGGTGGAGTCAGGATTGCGGCGCTCGGTGGAAGAGCTGGTGGCGTACGTTGCAGAAGCAGACAAGCCCTACACGGAAGTGTTGACCGCCGACTACATGATGATGTCGCCAGCCGTAAGTTTCATGATGGACGGCGGCATTACTTTCAAAAACGCCAACGATCCCAATGAATACAAACCGGGCAAAATCAACAATTCCTACCTGCTGAAGCCGGGCGAGTGGAACATGCTCAACGACAAGGTGCTGGGCTATCACTTTTCCATTCAGCCGACTGTGCAACATACATGGGAGCATGTCGGCATTCTCAACAACCCGGCATTTCTCACCCGCTATCCTTCCACCGCCACCAACCGCAACCGTGCGCGCGCACGTTGGACCATGTTCCACTTTCTCGATATCGACATCGAGAAATCCACCCAGCGCCCCACTGACCCGGCCGCACTGGCCGATCGCAACAATCCGACGCTCAACAACGCCGCCTGTGCCGCCTGCCACGAGCGTATGGACCCGGTAGCCGCGACCTACCAGAACTACAGCGATCAAGGCTTCTACAAAATGGACTTCGATGATTCGCTCGACAACTTCTACAAATACCCGGCCGATCAAAGCATCTCTGCCTATAAAAAAGGCGACACCTGGTATCGCGACATGCGCCCGGCCGGATTACTGGGCCAGAGCATTGCCACGACCAACGAGCCGCTCAAACAACTGGTGGCGCTGATCATCAAGGATCAAGGCTTTGCGCGCGCCACTGTCAAATTCTGGTGGCCGGCGGTGATGAATTCGGAAGTGCTGCTCTCGCCAGCGGTGGCGAGTGACAGTGACTATCAGGCCAAGCTGACTGCGTATCAGGCGCAGGCAACGTCCATCGAACAATTCGCTACCAACTTCCGCAAAGACTACAACCTCAAGAACCTGTTGGTCGACATGCTGATGTCGCCCTGGTTCCGCGCCAAAACCACCACTGATACCACCCAGCGGGCCGCGCTGGCGATTGCCGATGTCGGCGTGGAAAAACTGCTCACGCCTGAACGTCTGCAAAGAAAATCCGCTGCGCTGACCGGATTCAACTGGGGCAGCTCCAACAAACCGAGTGACCCCTATACGGTGACCACCAACCTGGGCGATATCTACAATGGTCTTTATGGCGGCATCGATTCGCAGGCAGTCATCACGCGCTCGCGCGACATCACGCCGTTGATGAGCACCGTGGCGCAGAGCTTTGCGCTCGAATCCGCCTGCCCGATCGTGCTGAAAGAATTTGCGTTGCCGGAAACCTTGCGCAAACTGTTCACCGGCCTCAACCAGAACATCACACCGCTGTGGCAAGGCAGCACCAGCGCAGAAGTAACATCCACTTCTGCCACTGACTGGAAGACGCTGACCTTGTCAGTAGATCTCAATGCGGGAACCAATTTGCTGACCTTGGCCATGGACAATCCCTATTGCGATTTTGACCAAGCGGCCAAGAAATGCATTACGCAGCGCATACTTTATCTGGACCGGTTTGAAATAAAAGTGCCGGGGCAGAGTAGTTTTGTGCCGTTTGAAATTACCTCAACCATGATCAAGAACTTTCCCAGCGGCTGTTATGGCTCCGGCTTGTCCGATGCGGTTACCTATGGCAGTTGCGCCATCCCGCTGCAGCTCACTGCACCGGTTACCGGCAAATATGAAATAAGAGCCATCGTGGCTGGTGTGCAGGCCAGCACTGGCAACATACAGGCCTCACTGGCCGTGCGTGAAGTTGGCGACCCGCTGCTGTCGAAATCACGCGGTGCCACGTTGATCCGCCAGAAACTGGTAGAGCTGTACAGCAAATTGCACGGCAAGACCTATGCACTTGATGCGCCGGAAATTACTGCTGCCTACCAGCTGTTCGTCGATACCTTGCAGGAAAAGTCCACGCTCAATGCCGGCGGCAACCTGAGCGGAGGTACCAAGACCTGCGCCTGGTATGGCGACATGAATTTTCTTGATGGACTGGGCTACAGCGGCAATCAGCGCGTCATCAAGACCAACAATGGCTACCAGTACTATGACTGGGACAACCCAGCCGTCAGTACTTTTGTCTACAACCTCGGCAACGACACCTTGTATGTGAAACAGAGCTGGATGGTAGTCATGGCCTATCTGCTTGGCCACTACAACTTTCTCTATGAGTAGCCCATGAACGATTTGACACGACGCTTGTTCATCACCCGCCTGGCACAGGCCGGCGTAGTGCTGTCTGCACCGGCACTGACCAAGGCCGCATTTGCGCAGACCAGTTTCAGCGGCAAGTTGCTGATGACCATTCAATGCCGTGGCGCGTGGGATGTCACCAGTTTCTGTGATCCGAAATCCAATGTCAGTGGCGAGAAAGAAATCAATCACTGGGCACGCAGCAAAAGCATCGGCACTGCCGGCAAGTTGCGTTATGCGCCCTGGGGCATCAACCAGAAGTTCTACGACAAACACTACAGCAAGATGTTGGTGATCAACGGTGTGGACATGCAAACCAATGCACATTCCACTGGCGAAATTGTCAGCTGGAGTGGGCGCACTGCACTGGGCTACCCGGCGCTGACTGCACTGTATGCCGCCTCAGTGGCACCGGGGCTGGCGCTGGCGTGCGTCAACCTGGGCGGCTGGGGCAACAGTGAAGGCTTGATCAATCCGACCCGCCTCAATCAACCCAAACAGTTGAACAGCGTGATCTATGCCAATCAGGATAATTTCAATGCCAGCAACAGCTTTGTGTCAGCCAACGATCTGGCCCGCATCCAGGCATTGCAGATGCAAACCACACAAAGCATGCTGACTGAACAGGCCGCGATGCCGCAGGATTTGCTGAACCGCCAGAATTTCATCACGGCGCTAAATAACAGCGACGGTCTGAAAGCGTTCGGCGCGCTAATCCCCAAAGAAACTGATCTGCAACCTTCGCGCTCAGTTACGTCAAAATCCTATACCAGCACCATTCATCAACAAGTACAAATGGCCTTGCTGGCGTTCAAGTCAGGTTTGTCAGTGGCTGCCGATCTCAGCGAGAACGGCTTTGATACCCACTTCGATCACGATGCTGATCATGAAGTGTTACTGACCAATGTGATGGATGCCGTGGATTACCTGTGGGACAGCGCAGAACAACTCGGCATTGCCAACCGGCTGGTGGTGCTTATCGGTTCCGATTTCGGCCGCACACCTTATTACAATGCCGGCAATGGCAAAGACCATTGGCCGATAGGCAGCTATGTGGTCATGGAGAAAAACGCCACCTATACCAATCGCATGCTGGGCGAAACTGATGGCGGCCACAACGCGCTGAAGATCAATCCGCAATCACTGGCGCGTGACGACAGCGCCGGGGTGCAGATCTATACCAAGCATGTGCACAAGGCCCTGCGCAAATATCTCGGGCTGGAGAACTTGCCGCAAGCGAAGCAATTTCCGTTCAGCGGCACTGAAGATTTCAAATTTTTCGGTTAGCGCTTCGGCGCGAAAGCGTTGCGATACTGTTTTGAAAATAATTGAGCAGACAACAATGGGTGAATTGTACGCCGCCTTTTCCGCGCATTAAGGCAGTCTTCAGCTTGGCCCCTTACTATTGCCAACAACAATATTTACACGGCGATAGCACATGAAATCAAAAAGTACCGATCATTCCGCATTTCCCCATTCCCGCCGCAACCATCTCAAAGCTCTGGGTTTGCTGCCGCTGCTGGGCAGCGGCTTGCTGACAACATCACGCTCAATCAATGCCGCTGATCTTGCCTGCACACTGGCACCGAGCATGACGGAAGGCCCATTCTGGAAAGACGAAAAACTCAACCGCGCCAATCTGACCACCAACACCTCACGACTGAGTGTGGTGGCGGCAACGCCGTTGACCTTGGCCATCCGCGCTTATGATGACAATGGCTTGGCGTGCAGCATTGATCCAGCCAGCAACGTGCAGATCGACCTGTGGCACTGTGATGCCGCTGGAGAATATTCGGATGTGTCCGGCAACGGCCAGAGCAATACTGTCGGGCAGGATTTTTTACGCGGCTATCAAGTGACGGATGCCAGCGGCAAAACCACGTTTACTACCATTTACCCAGGCTGGTACAACGGACGCACTGCGCATATTCATCTGCGCGCCCGCGTCTACAACGCAGCAGGCAATACCACTTACAACTTCACTACGCAGTTGTTCTTCGACGACCTGATTTCCGATAGCGTCTATGCCAAATCGCCCTACAACACGCGCGGCACGCGTAACACCCGCAACAGCAACGATGGCATTTATCTTGGTTCGTCCGCATCCCCACTGGTGAAATTGACGACCAATGCCGACGGCAGCTATTTCGGTGAAGTCGCACTTGGACTCGCCGGCGTGCCAGTGGCTGCGCAGGTCCGCACCTTTGCTGTCACCGTCAGCAAAAGCGGCACAGCGACCGTACCCGTTATTACTGCAGATGTTGCGATCGCTTCCGCTGACACCGGTGCCAGCGGCGAAATTTATGTCGCGGCTGAAGTGGCTGGCAGTTGGTATTTCAATAACGGCACCAGCTGGCAGCTGATTGCCAACCCCGCCACTGCAGGCTTTCCGGCGTTCTATCGCGGCGTGCTTGGCACCAGCCATCACCTGACGCTGTTGTCAGGGATCGACATCAGCAAGTTCGGCAAAATCAATTTGTATGCAGGTTACGGCATCGACAATCTCAACATGTTGCAGAACCAGCGCTATAAACTGGTTGCAACACTTAACTGACCAAACAGTTCAGCCCAAACCGCCGGCACGCACCTCATTCGCCAAACTTTTCAACTTTGCTGCACTGCCGCTTAGATCATCAAAAGCAAAGGGATTCAGAAAAGAACGGCCCCACAGCAAGCGCCGATCCGTGGCAGCCAGGGATGCTTCTTCACACAGGCGAGGCCAGTGGGCGGCAATCGTTTGCAATTGCTGCGTGACAAGAGTTAGCGCCTCAACTTCAGACAGCAGAAAATGATGTGCTGCTTGCAGGCAAGTGGAAAGACGACTGAGGTTATCGCTGCCATTGATCAGCATCGCCTGCGATGCCTCGTTGCCGCTGCGTGACTGCGGGCAAATATCGTAAGCGGGAGTCAGTGTCAGCATGCGACCGTCCCAGAACGCTGCGTGATTGCGGGCATGGTCATCGGTGTTGCCGCACAGGATGTTGAACACCAGTCGCCCAAACAATTCGCGCAGCGTGGCAGTTGGCTCGGTAAAGCGATGGCGGATCAACTCTGCCAAATCTTCATAGCTGGCATAACGCGCCTGCATCTCGTCGAGCTCAAACAGCGTCAGTGCCGACACCTGTGTGCGCCGCTGCCAGCCATCGTTCGCTTTGATACGATCAAAGCGTTCGATCAGCAACACATCCTTGCGCGCTGCCTTGGCAAGGCTGACCGCTGACACTTGCAAGCCCGCCAGCGCAGCCAAACGCATTGCGATGAATTCCGCTTTTACGACGCTGTAAAGATCACTACCGGCCGAGAACTTGGCGATCAGTTTTTTGTCGGCGGCATCCAGCTGCGCCTTCGGGCGGGCACCGCCAATCGAGCTGCCATGACGCAAGGCCTGATCCAGCTCCGGTGTCAGCGGTACGCCCTTTTCGACACGCTCAGCCGAAGCCAGCAATTCTGCCAGCGTGGCGTTGCCGGCCAGGCGCGGCACATATTCGGTGGGCGACAATTGGAAATCCAGCGCACCAATGCGGTCGGAACCGGATTCAAGCAGATAGGTGAGCTCACTCAGTTGCACCGCTGCTGCTTGCCCGCCTTTCAAGCCCAGCTTTTGATTGATCACTACGCGCCGCCCCCACGCATCGGGTGCCGCATCACGCAGGCAACCCGGCATGTTCAGGTCTTTCAACAATGGCAGCCTGCCTGCACGCAGCGGCAGTTCAGGCTCGTAAAGGGCAATGGCGTGCGGATTTTCGAGGTAGCGCTGCCCATAGTTGAACTGCAGCAGGCCGTCGTAATCTGCCAACCGCCCTGCTGCGACCGGCGCGGTGGCGCCGGGTAACCAGCACCACACATAAGCTTCGCCATAGCGCAGATCAGAAGTCATCCTTCACCTCGTAAGATTTCGCACGGATCGACTTGGGCAACAGTGCCAGCTTGTCTTCAACGTGCGCGCGTTCCCTCACCATGGTGGCAGTGGACAGATCGTCGAAAAACAGCGGCACACCCACCAGCGCCGCCACTTCAAACACCAGACCGATCGCGCAGCCAGGATCTCCTTTCTCAATATGCTGCAGCGTATCGCGCGCAATGCCAGCGCGCGTGGCCAGTTCCTGCGCGCTCCACTTGCGCTGCTTGCGGCCAACCTTGATCTGTTTGCCCAGCAAGGCCAGGGCCTCACGGGCATAGCGGGAATAGGTACGGGTTTTGGACATGTGCACCTCTTAAGCAATATTTGACTGCTTTAGCAGACAACAAAAGCCATATTGACTGTTATTTCAGACAAAACTTGCTGGCTTGTCAACACAAAATGACTGCTTTGGTCGTCACCAAAGAACCAAATGCCTGATAAAACAGCCAACCTGCAAAATCTTGGCCGCGAGCCGCCACCCACTTAGCCCGTTAACCAAGCGCTTTTTATGTGACAATCTTGACCTTGGATTCCATCTACACTTTTACGTGAGGCTTTATGGCAACTATCCATCTGATTGGCGGTGAAAAGGGCGGCGTAGGCAAATCAGTCGTCGCGCGTTTGCTGGCCCAATATCTGATCGACCACAACCTGCCGTTTACCGGCTTTGATACCGACCGCTCGCACGGCGCCCTGCTGCGCTATTACGCCGGCTTTGCTGCACCCACTGTGATCGACAGCTATCAAAGTCTGGATGCGATCATGGAAGCGGCAGCCAACCAGCCTGATAACCACGTGCTGGTCGACCTGGCCGCGCAAACCTTTGAACCACTGGCACGCTGGATTGATGAATCGGGCGTGTTGGAACTGGCAGAGGAACTCGGCATCACCCTCAACTACTGGAATGTGATGGACTCGGGCCGGGACAGCGTGGACTTGCTGGGCAAATTGCTCGAAAAATTCGGGTCGCGCTTGAATTACATCATCGTGCTCAACCAGTTGCGCGATGACAACTTCTCCATTCTGGAAAGCTCCGGCATCAAGGAGCAGGCACTGGCAGCCGGCGCGAAGTTTATTACGCTGAAAAAACTGCATGCGCCGGTAATGACCAAAATCGACAGCAACAGTTACAGCTTCTGGGCTGCCAAAAACAAGGATGCCGAATCCGCCAACGG
>CANCGR010000025.1 GCA_947377625.1 Gammaproteobacteria bacterium
CAGCATCTTCAATAATTGCGAGCCGGTATTTTTTTGCCAGCTCCAGCACCGGCTGCATTTGCACAGGATGTCCGTAAATATGCACCACCATGATGGCCTTGGTGCGCGGGGTTATTTTCGCTTCCAGTTGTGAAACGTCCATGCACCAGGTGTGAGGATCAGCATCGACCAGCACCGGTTTGGCGCCGCATTCCACAATCGCCAGTGCGCAGGAAATGATCGTGAACGTGGGCATCAACACTTCATCGCCTTGCTGAAGATTCAAGGCACGCACCGCCACCTGCAGCGCTGCCGTGCCATTACTTACCGCAATGCCCTGTTGCTGGCCGCAATAACCAGCCCAATCCTGTTCAAAGCGTTTGAGAAACTTGCCGGTATGGGAAATCCAGCCCGAGCTGATTGCCTCAGCTACATAGGCTTGTTCATTGCCATCCAGCAGTGGTTCGTTGACGTGAATCATGGTTTCACAATTTCCTTTTCCGTACGGGGACATTATCCAGACTCAGGCTGCGCGCAGTACCGATAAATTCCCGCAAATAACCCATGTCGGCATCTGCCTCACGAAAACCCAGATAAATCTGTTTCGGCACGCCTGTGCGCCCCAGTCGAACTGGCACGACCTTCATCTTGCCGGCATATTCATCCACCAGCCAGCGCGGCAAAGCCGCCACGCCGCGCCCACCTGCCACCATTTGCAACATCAGATCGGTGGATTCAATCACCTTGTGCGCGCGCGGATTGATGGCGGCTGGCGTCAGGAACTGGGTGTAAATGTCGAGCCGGTCGGTTTCCACCGGATAGGTGATAAGCACTTCATTGGCCAACTGCGCCGGCTCCACGAATTTGGCGCTGGCCAGTGGATGATTGGCTGCGACCACCAGTACTTGCTCATAATCGAATACCTGCTCGAACTGCAATCCCGCACGTTGCTCGGGGTCAGGCGTGACCAGCAGGTCAATGTCGTAATCCAGTAGCGCCCCGATGCCGCCGAAACGAAACTTCTGTTTTACATCGACTTCAACGTCGGGCCACTGCGGCATGTAAACCGACACCACCTTGAGCAGCCACTGGTAGCAAGGGTGGCACTCCATGCCAATCCGCAACGCGCCACGCTTGCCCAAGGCGAATTGCTGCATTGAGCGTTCAAGATGCTCCAGCTGCGGCAGCACATGATTGGCCATCTCCAGCAAATACTGGCCGGCCTGGGTAAGGCGCAGACTGCGGTTCTCACGCAACCAGATGGGTGTGCCCAGCGACTGCTCCAGCTTTTTCATGGCATGACTGAGCGCCGACTGGGTCAGGCACAAGACGGTGGCAGCCGCCGTCATGGAACCTTGGCGGTCGACTTCACGCACAATAACCAGATGGATACGCTCAAGCATGATCAATTAATATTATTCATCATTTATTGAAATAATATCATTTTTATTCATTGAATATCAGCCCTAGCATGCGCCTGTGCATTCGATAACACAGGAGCTGTACCGCCATGACTGCCATGTTCACCACTGCCCATAACTACCTGCAATTGCCGGCCCGCTTTGATCACGTCGGCAGCTTTTTGCGGCCCGCTTACCTGCTGCAAGCTCGTCAGCAGCACGCCCGCAGTGAAATCGATGCTGTCCAGTTACGCAAAATCGAAGACAGGGCCATTGCGGAAGTTGTGCAGTTCCAGCAAAGCGCAGGCATGAAGGTCATCACTGATGGTGAATACCGGCGCACCTACTTCCACATTGATTTTCTGGACCAGCTGGCTGGAGTACAAACCACCAAGCCCGCCCTTGTCACCAAAGCCGATGGCAGCCAGGGACTGTCGCCGCCAGTCTTCAATGTGACCGGCAAGGTATGTCACCCGCACGACATAGAAGTGGACAACTACCGCTTTGTGCAGAGCCGGCTGCTGCCGGGCAATATCGGCAAGATCACCATCCCCTCGCCCACCATGCTGCACTTCCGGGGTGGTCGTGCCGGTATCAGCCGCGACGCCTACCCTGAACTCGACCCATATTTCTACGACGATGTGGCACGTGCTTATGGTGCTGAGCTGCAGGCACTGTCCAATGCAGGCTGCAACTATGTGCAACTGGATGACACCAACCTTGCCTATCTATGTGATCCGCACAAGCGAGAAGCGGCGCGCCTGCGTGGCGACGACCCCAACCAGCTTCCTCACCTTTATGCAGCGCTCATCAACAAAGTAGTGGCACACAAACCGCCGGGCATGCTGCTCGCCATGCATTTATGTCGAGGCAATTTCAAAAGCACACACGCGGCCAGTGGCGCCTATGAACCGGTTGCCGAAGCGGTGTTGGCAGAGATGAATCTTGATGCCTATTTTCTGGAATATGATGATGAACGCAGTGGCGATTTCGCCCCACTGCGATTTCTGTCACGCGGCAAGACAGCAGTGCTGGGCCTCATTACTACCAAGTTCGGCACGCTCGAAAACAAGGATGACATCAAACGCCGCATCGACGCTGCGGCCAGAGTCGCCCCCTTGCAACAGCTAGCTCTGTCACCACAGTGCGGATTCGCCAGCTCAGTCGAAGGCAATGACATCAGCTGGGACAATCAGCGCCGCAAGCTTGAACTGGTGGTGGAAATTGCCAATGAAGTGTGGGGAGGCAAATAATCATAGCCAGTGGGGCCAGCGACTAAGGCTTGGCCCCATGTTAAAGTTGGCTCATGCAAATAAAAATCGAACAACTCAGCCAACGACTCAAGCAACAGCTGCCCGCTTTGCTGTGGATCAGCGGCGATGAAACCTTGCTGGTGCAGGAAGCCTGCGATCTGGTGCGCAAGTTTGCACGCGAGCAAGGTTATAGCGAACGCGAAGTGATTGATGCGGGTAATGGCTTCGACTGGAACCAGTTGTTGCTCAGCAACAATTCCATGTCACTGTTTGCCGATCGCAAACTGATTGATCTGCGCGCCAGCAAAATCGATGAAGCCGCACGCGCAGCACTGATTGAATATCTCGCCAACCCCAACCCCGACAATTTGCTGCTGTTAACCACCGGCAAAATTGAAAAAGCCTCGCAGTCGAGCAAGTGGTTCACCACTATCGAATCAAAAGCCTTGTTCTGCCAAGTCTGGCCGGTGAGCGAACAGCAACTGCCGCAGTGGATCGAACAACGCTTGCGCGCACGCGGACTCGGCATTGAACGCGAAGCACTGCAACTGTTGTGTGATCGCGTTGAAGGCAACTTGTTGGCAGCCGCGCAGGAAATCGAAAAGCTGCAACTGCATGCGAAAGGCGACACCATCACTGCAGCCAGCGTGCTGGATCTGGTGGCTGACAACGCGCGCTTCACCGTGTTCACCTTGGTCGACGCTTGTCTGGGCGGCAACACTGAACGCGCGCTGAAAATTCTTGAGCATCTGCAAGCTGAAGGCGATGAACCGCTGGCACTGTTGGCGATGCTGGGCCGCGAGTTACGCAACCTCAGCGCAATGCTGGTCGACATGGAGCGCGGCCAATCTGCACGCGACGTAGTGGCGTCGCATCGCGTGTGGGGCAACAAGGTGCAACTGACCGAACGCGCGCTGCAAGTGCACAACCAGCGCAGCCTGATGGCCTTGCTGGAACGCGCACGCGTGGTTGATCACACCGTGAAAGGTTTGCTCAAGCGCAATGTGTGGGACGAACTGAGCGGACTGGTGCTGAACTTCTCAAATCCGCGACTGCTTGTCGGCGTGATATGAGGAACGCACCAGCGGCCCGCTGGCGACGTGTCTGAAACCCATCTCCATGCCGATGCGTTCGAACTCGGCAAATTCATCAGGATGCAGGAAACGCTCAATCGGCAAGTGATCACGACTTGGCTGCAGATACTGGCCTATCGTCACCATGTCGAGCTTGTGCTCTTTCATGTCGCGCAGCACTTGAATCACTTCTTCCCGCGTCTCACCAATGCCGACCATGATGCCGCTCTTGGTAATCACTTCCGGCGCCTGTTCCTTGTATTGCTTGAGCAGCTCAAGTGACCACTTATAGTCGGAGCCTGGTCGCACTTTCAGATAGAGCGACGGTACTGTTTCCAGATTGTGATTGAACACATCCGGTTGCGTCTTGCTGAGAATTTCGAGTGCGATATTGCCGCGCCCGCGAAAATCCGGCACCAGCACTTCCACCTTGATGCCAGGATTCAATCGCCGCGTTTCCGCGATGCAACGTGCAAAATGATCAGCACCACCATCACGCAAATCATCACGATCTACTGAGGTGATCACTACATACTTTAGTTTGAGTTCCGCAATCGCCGTTGCCAATTCAAGCGGTTCGTTCTCCATCAACGCATTCGGTCGCCCATGCGCCACATCACAGAACGGACAACGCCGCGTGCAGATATCTCCCATGATCATGAAGGTGGCAGTACCACCACTGAAACATTCACCGATGTTGGGACACGACGCTTCTTCACACACTGAACTCAGCTTGTGCTTGCGCAGAATCTCCTTGATCTCACCCACGCGCGCGGCATCGCCCATACGCACCCGAATCCAGTCAGGCTTTTTCGGCAAATCAATGGTCGGCAAAATTTTCACCGGAATGCGTGCCATCTTGTCGGCGCCACGCAACTTCTCACCCTGCACGACTTTCTTCAGCGGCGCCGGCGCAGTGGGATCAACAACAGTTGGATTTGACATAAAGATTTCCCGATAAATTCCAGAATCTGTGCAATTCGCCAATTATAGCAAGGCCCGCAACAATTCCCCGACAACGCGCGATTGCGCATCAGCAAACAAGTCAGCAGGCACCACAGCCAACAAGTCCCGCAACTGCGTGCACTCCATACCCGCATAACCACAAGGGTTGATGCGCAAAAAAGGCTCCAGATCCATATCGATATTGAAGCTCAATCCATGCAGCGAACACCCGCGCCGAATGCGCAAACCCAAAGCTGCAATCTTGCGATTGCCCACATAAACCCCAGGTGCGCTTTTACGCAGCTCACTCTCAATGCCATAACTGGCCAACACCCGCAGCAAACTCTGCTCAATCAAATCCACCAACGTGCGCACACCCGCGTCGCGTCGCCGCACATCCAGCAGAAAATAGACGATTAATTGCCCAGGCCCGTGATAAGTAACCTGCCCACCACGATCACTCTGAATAACCGCAATATCACCGGGATCATGCACATGTTCGGGTTTGCCAGCCTGCCCTTGCGTGAAGACTCGCTCGTGCTGCAAGACCCACAGCTCATCGACAGTGTCAGCAGTGCGTGTGGCGGTAAAGGCATGCATGTCCGCCAGCACCTTGTCGTAGGGCTGCAGCCCCAGATGGCGAACATTGCAGGGTTGTCGTTTCAAAGGTCACAGCACCACGGACACACGTCCGCTGGCCTTGAGCGCTTCAAACAGGGTCTGGATATGCTCAGGCCCTTGTGCGGTTATCGTGATCGTCAGCGCCACATAGCGGCCTTGGCCGCTGGCCCGCACGGAGACATGCTCTTCACGCACCTGTGGATCGTGCAGCTGCACAATGCTGATGATCACGCTGGCAAAATCTTCGCTGTGCTCACCCAATACCTTGATCGGATACGGGCAAGGATAGACAAGCTTGGGGGGATCCTGGTTAACCACAAGGTCTCCGCATTAACCGAACAGAGTCAGGAAGAACAGATGCAGCCAATCCATAAACCGCTTCAGCCAGCCGCCCTGCTCCACTTCTTTGAGCGCTACTACCGGGCCGTCATAGAACACCTGCTCGCCGGCGGTAACTTTGAGTGAACCCAGCACCTGCCCGATAGCGATTGGCGCCTTGATCTTTTCATTCAAGGTCAGCGTGGTGGTGAGCTTGTCGGCCGCACCGCGTGGAATTGTGGTCACCAGCGCTTCCTGCACGCCCACTTCTACAGAATCGGTTTTGCCTGACCACACTTTGGCGCTGCCCATCACCTGATTGGCCGCAATAATCTGCGTGGTTTCAAAGAAACGGAACCCGTAGGCCAACAGTTTTTCGGCTTCTTCCGCTCTGGCATTGGCCGAGGCTGTGCCCATCACCACCGCGATCAAGCGCATGCCATCTTTCAGAGCGGATGCCACCAGACAATAGCCGGCTGCATCCGTGAATCCGGTCTTCATGCCGTCGACGTTGCGATCAGTAAACAGCAGCGCGTTGCGATTGGGCTGGCGGATGTTGTTGTAGGTAAATTCCTTCTCGCCATACATTTTGTAAGGCTCGGGAAAACGCGTGATCACCGCGCGCGCCAACGTCGACAAATCGCGTGCTGACATGACGTGGTCAGGATCAGGCAAACCGGAAGCGTTGGTGAAATGGCTGCTGCTCATGCCGAGCTGTTTGGCATGCTGGTTCATCAAGTCGGCAAAGGCTTCTTCCGTACCACCGATGTGCTCTGCCAACGCAATCGCCGCATCGTTACCCGACTGGATGATGACACCGCGCATGATGTCTTCCAGCCGCACCTTGGTGCCTTCCTGGATAAACATCTTGGAGCCATCGGTATGCCACGCCTTCACACTGACCGCCACTTCATCGTTAAGTGAAATTCTGCCTGCCTTGATTTCGTTGTCGGCCACATAGGTGGTCATGATCTTGGTGAGACTGGCCGGGGGCAGTGCCTGGTCGGCATTGCCTTCAGTCAATGACGCGCCGGTGGCGGCATCAATCAAAATGTAACTGCTGGCATTCATTTGCGGCGCACGCGGCGTAATTTGCGGCTCACCGGCCTTGGGCGCTTTGCCTGCGGCCGGTCTGGGTGCTGATAGCTGTGGTATTGGCCTCGGCAGCGGCGCTGCTATTTTTTTCGGCGCGCCGCCGCTCACCGGATCATCCTGCGCGAGCACAGGGCCGCACAGCAGAAGAGCCAGCGTGGTAAGGAGCAAGGATTTGCATGACAACATAGGATAGTTACTCAACTGGTAAGACTGGTATTACAGTATTGGTCACAGACGGACTTTGAACGGCGCGCCCATTTTTGCCGCAGACATTGCATCCTGCAGTGCCTGCACCTGGGTGTCATCCGCCAACGGTCCCACGCGAACTTTGTACAACACAGATCCATTGGCGGCTTTTTCGGAATGGATAACGATTGGCAGCCTGGTCATGCCCTGCAAACGGGTTTGCAACGCAAGTGCTGATTTCTCGACGCCGAACGCGCCGACCTGCATATAGTCCTTGCCGCGACCTTCTTCGATCATCAGCCGTTCTTTGGCCACGGTTTCCTCGGTAACTGCCGGATTCAACACAGGTGGCACTGACGCAGTTTCCACCGGCGCTGGCGCTCTCGATGGTGCACGTGCGCCATCCGGCACTATAGACTCGACTTTGACCCTCGCAGTTCCCGCACCGGCATAACCCAGCATCGCTGCAGCGGCGTAAGACATGTCGATGATGCGACCAGGGTGGAACGGGCCACGATCATTCACGCGCGCCACAATGCTTTTACCATTATCTAGATTGGTCACTTTGATATAACTGGGGATCGGTAGTGTGGTGTGCGCTGCTGACAACTGGAACATGTCATATTTTTCACCGTTGGAGGTGAGGTGTCCGTGAAATTTGCGTCCATACCAGGAAGCAACACCCACTTCCGAATAACCGGCTTCGTTCTGACGCACGATATAAGTTTTGCCAAGCACTACATACGGGCTCTTGTTGCCCGCTTGCGTGCGTGGCTCCACACGCGGAATCACCGGCTTGATTGCATCAAGATCGATTTTCTCGAGCAAGGGCACATCATTTTGCAACGAGTAGCGTGAGCCGGGTTTGGCTGCATTGGCAGGCGAAACGGCTGCAGTGCTCGCAGTAGTTGCCGGAGTCGGGGCGGAGGAACGGCAGGCTGTCAGAGCGACAGCCAGTAGCAGAGCGATGAACCTGATAGTTGCTGACAACGTTGCTGACAACGAGGTCGTCATGCGTAGTTTCATGCGTTTGCTTCAATAACCTATACGGGCAGTGCGATGAGTGTGGACGGACATCAAAATGCCGAAGCCTGTCATCAGGCTGATGATGGAAGTTCCGCCCAGACTGACCAAGGGCAGAGGCACTCCAACCACCGGCAACAAGCCCGACACCATGCCGATATTCACGAACACATAGACGAAAAAAGTAAGAGCAAGGCTGCCTGCCAACAAGCGCGAAAACAAGTCCTGTGCGACGCCGGCAATATACAGAGCGCGCCCGATTACCACAACATAGAGCGACAACAAAAACAGGATGCCAACCAGGCCGAATTCTTCTGCCAGCACCGCCACGATGAAGTCGGTTTGTCCTTCCGGCAGATAGTCGAGTCGTGATTGCACACCCTTGAGCCAACCCTTGCCATAGATGCCGCCAGAACCGATGGCGGTCTTCGACTGGATGATGTTCCAGCCGGCTTTGAGCGGCTCGCGCTCAGGATCAAGAAAAGTATGGATGCGGTTTTTCTGGTAATCATCCATGTAGAACACCCACAGTGCGGGGGCCGCCAGCATTGCCAGCATCAACACGATCATCACCCATTTCCAGCGAATGCCGGCCAGCAGCAACACAAACACACCGGCCACTGTGATCAATAGTGCAGTGCCCAGATCCGGTTGTTTGGCAATCAGAATCACCGGCACGCCGATGATCATCATGCATATCGTCAGATGCCACAAACTCGGAGGCATCACTTTGCGAGACAGATAAGCAGCTACTGTCAACGGCACCAGGATTTTCATCACTTCGCTGGGCTGGAAGCGCGGCAAGCCCGGAAAATTCAGCCAGCGGCGGGCGCCATTGGTCACTTCGCCAAATACCATCACCGCCACCAGCAGCAACACGCCGCCGACAAACATCCACGGCGACCATGTGCGTAACCAGCGCACATCAAATTGCGCGATGCCAAACATCATCGCAAAGGCAATGCCGGTGAAATACAGCTGGCGGCGCATTTCCGGCACGCTCTGGTTAGTGGCGCTGTAGAGCACCATCAAGCCAAAACTCAGCAACACCACCAACGCACACAACAGCGGCACGTCCACATGCAAACGCTGCGGCCATGAGCGTTTGCGCTCAAGGCCTGCACCTACACTGCCAATGTATTTGCGTGATTCGGGAGTTAGCAAGGAAAAGGCCGGCTCAAGGAGCGGTGGAGGTTATCAGGGCGGGAGCGAGCGTGGTCTTGGGGCGATATTCGGGCTTCAGCTGACCGTCTTCACCCACGAGATAAGCATCAAGAATCTTGCGGGCTATCGGCCCTGCCACTCCGCTGCCGCCTGCGCCATGCTCGATGTAGACAGCTACTGCAATTTTCGGATCTTCGGCAGGAGCAAAGGCAATAAACAACGCGTTGTCCTTGTCTTCTTCATCAACCGCGTCACCGTTTTTATGATCAGCTGTCAATTCGGCCACCTGCGCCGTGCCGCTCTTGCCAGCCATGGTATAGGCCATCGGCTTGGCGCCGGCAATGGCGCTGTAGGCAGTACCGGTATTGTGATAACCACCGGTGCCCTTGTGCACGACTTCTGTCATTGCATGCGTGATGAAATTCCAGTCATCTTCGTTTTTCAGTTTGATATCGGGAGCAGCATTGGGATGCGCAATATCTTCACCATCAAGCCCAATGCGTTTGATCAGTGCCGGTTGATGCCACTTGCCATGATTGGCCATCAGCATCGTGGCCGTCGCCAGTTGCAGCGGCGTGACTTCGGTATAGCCCTGACCGATGGCAGAGTTGACTGTCTCGCCCTGATACCACGCTTGCCCATAAGTCGCCTTTTTCCATTTGCGCGAAGGCAGCACACCTGGACTCGCCTTGGGAATATCAACGCTGGCGTTGCGCCCGAAACCGAATTGCGTCAGGAAATCATGCATCACATCGATATCCATTTCGGTGGCAAGGTCATAGAAGTAAGTATCACAAGACTGGTAGATGGCTTTTTCCAGACTTACCAGATCATGCCCGTTGTGATCGTGCCACCAGGTCCAGTCATGAAAGACATGGCTGTTGCCATCCAACTGGAAATGACCTGGATCCCTTATCGTGTATTCGCGCGTGCGTATGCCGGTATCAAGTGCGCCCAGACCCAGGAACGGCTTGATGGTAGAACCCGGATTGTATTTGCCCAGAGCTCGATTAAACATCGGGGTGCCATCTTTGGTGCTGTTCAGTCGCGCCCACTCAGCACGTGCTATGCCGCCAATGAACAGATTGGGATCAAACGAAGGTTTGCTGACCATGGCCATAACGCCGCCATTTTGCGGATCAATCACCACCGCACCGCCCTTGAAATCGCCCAGCGCATCAGAGGTTGCTTTTTGCAACTTGCTGTCGAGATAAAGCACGATGTCCTGGCCGGCCACCGGATCAGTACGTGACAACACCTGCATGATGCGGCCACTGGCATTCTTCTCGACCTGCTCATAACCAACGATGCCGTGCAGCGTGTCTTCATAGAATTTCTCTACGCCAATCTTGCCGATTTCATCAGTACCTTCGTAATTCTCCGGGTCGACTGTTTTCAGCTCTTCTTCACTCATGCTGCCGATATAACCTATGGCATGCGCCATCAGTTCTCCTTGCGGATAGTGACGCGCGAGTTGCGCTTCGATCGCAAAACCCGGCAAGCGGAACTGGTTCACCGCGATGTTGGCAATGTCCATTTCGGAAAGATTCTGTCGAACCGGCACTGGCGAAAACGGCACCGCACGCCGCTTGAGACGCACACGCAATTTGTCCACTTCATCCGCTGACAGATGGATGGTATTGGCGAGCAGGTTGAGACTCGCTTCCAGATCTTTCGCGTTTTCCTTGATGACTGTCAGAAAGAAACTGGGTTTGTTTTCAGCGAGCAAGACACCGTTACGGTCGTAGATGCGTCCGCGATTGGGAGCCACCGGCAAGGTATGAATACGGTAACTGTCAGATTTTGTGGTGTAGTAGGCGTGCTGGACCACCTGCAGATACACCATGCGAGTGATCAGCGCACACACCAGCACCACCGCGATCCCCGCTCCGATGAACAGCCTGGAAAGAAACAGCCGTCTTTCCTGATTGTGATCTTTGAGGATGTGGCGTTCTGTCATATTTGGGGGGATTAGTGGGTAAACTGAACTGCCGGGAAACTGGCCGCGATATTACAGTTGCACACTAACAAATAACAGCATCATGCTGATTTTTGTGAAAAACAGCCCAAAAAATCAGGCGCGATGATAGGGGTGATTATTGAGCAGGCTCCACACCCGATAGATTTGTTCAGCCACAATAATGCGCACCACCGGGTGCGGGAAGGTGAGGGCCGACAGTGACCAGCTGGCATCCGCCTTGGCCAACACCGCTGGCGCCAGTCCGTCGGGCCCGCCAATCAGTAGTGAAAGGTTGCGACCGCCATCGCGTAGCTCGCCAACCTTGCCAGCCATTTGCTCGGTGCCCAAGCTCTTGCCTTTGACATCCAGCGCGATCAGATAATCGCCCGCACCCACTGCCCGCAAACAGGCCTCCCCTTCCTTGGCGATGGCTTGCACGAGATTGGTAGTTTTGGTGCGTTGGGAGAGCGGGACTTCCACCAGTTTGAGTTCAAAATCGCGGGGAAGGCGCTTGCGGTATTCGGCAACCCCGGCTTCCACCCACTCCGGCATGCGGGTACCGACACAAACCAGGGTTATTTTCATGGTGTGAACGGCTCAAGCGGCCGGCGACATTTTCCAGAGCGATTCCAGATCATAGAGTTTGCGGGTGGCGCCCTGCATCACATGCACGATCACGTCACCGAGGTCGAGCAAGACCCACTCCGCGCTTTCCTGGCCTTCCATGCCGAGAATCTTCAACCCCTTGTCTTTGCAGCGTTTTTCCACTTCGTCGGCAATCGAGCGCACATGGCGGCTGGACGTGCCGGTCACCACCAGCATGTAGTCAGCAATCGACGACATTTTCTGGATGTCCATGATGACGACGTTCTGGCCCTTCATGTCCTCGACAGCAGTCTCGACAAAATCGCGCAGTTTTTTGGCTTTCAATCAGTATCTCCACTTAGGTATAGGCAGTGTGCCCGGATATGGGCAGCTACAGCGGGGTGCAGTATAGAACCGAGCCCACCCCCTGTCTTTATAAGCTCACGCACCTTTGTGGATGAGAGGTTGTCGGTAAGCACATCCACCACGGTGATGGCGCCGCTCTTGCGAGCCGTGAGTCGGGTGTAATCGGGCTCATGACGTCGTTGCCACTCTTGCCGCAATTCAGGTGGCAGCTGGTCTGGATCAAGGGCATAGCCGGGCCTGGTCATCACCACGAGGTTTACCTGATCGAGCAATTGCTGCCACTGTTTCCAGCCGGTGAAGGCCAGAAAGGCATCAATCCCCACCATCAAATACCAGCTCGCCTCAGGTTGTTCACGTTGCAAGCTGGTGATGGTGTCGACCATCCAGGAAGGAGCGGATGAAGCTGCTTCCCGCCGATCCAGTTGCAACAGAGGCTCCCCGCTGATGGCCAGCGCCACCATTGCACAGCGCTCGGAAGCCGAGGCAAACGGATGGTCGCGGTGCACGGGGTTGCCGCACGGCACCAGCAGCACTCGCTCGAGTCCCAGCGTTTTGCCTACATAGGTGGCTGCACTGCTATGGCCAAGGTGGATCGGATCAAACATGCTGCCGAGCACACCAATGCGCCGCAGCGCGGGTGTGCTGCTGTTGGCTGGCGTGCTCGCCTCAGCGGCGCACATGGCCGTCGCCCAGCACGATGTATTTCTGTGAGGTCAGCCCTTCCAGACCGACCGGCCCGCGTGCATGGATTTTGTCGGTGGAAATGCCGATTTCGGCGCCCAAGCCATATTCAAAACCATCGGCAAAACGCGTGGAGGCATTCACCATCACTGAGCTGGAGTCCACTTCGCGCAGGAAACGGCGCGCGCGCGTGTAATTCTCGGTGACGATGGAGTCTGTGTGCTGTGAGCCGTATTTATTGATATGGGCAATGGCTTCATCCAGGCTGTCGACAATGCGGATCGCCAGGATGGGTGCCAGATATTCGGCATACCAGTCTTCTTCAGTAGCCTGCAACACGCCCGACTTGATCGCACGCGTGCGATTGCAGCCGCGCAGCTCAACGCCTTTCTCTTGCAACTGCTCGATCAACGGCAGCAACACTTTTTCTGCCACGCTGAACGCCACCAGCAAGGTTTCCATCGCATTGCAGACGCCATAGCGATGGGTCTTGGCATTCATCGCAATCGGGATGGCTTTGTCGACATCGGCGTAATCATCGATGTACACATGACATACGCCATCGAGATGTTTGATCACCGGCACCTTGGCATCCTTGCTGATGCGCTCGATCAGCCCTTTGCCGCCACGCGGCACGATAACGTCGACATATTGCGGCATCGTGATGAGTTCGCCGACGGCGGCGCGATCCGTAGTTTCTACCACCTGCACCGCCGCTTCAGGCAGACCCGCCTCTTGCAAGCCAATGCGGACACACGCCGCTATCGCCATGTTGGAATGAATCGCTTCGGAACCGCCACGCAGAATGCAGGCATTGCCTGATTTCAGGCACAGACTGGCCGCTTCCACTGTCACATTCGGGCGCGATTCGTAGATGATGCCGATCACACCCAA
>CANCGR010000026.1 GCA_947377625.1 Gammaproteobacteria bacterium
ACAGCAAGCTGACCTCGCTGAACTTTGCGGGCACCGGCACGTCGATAATCACTACGTTGACCGCGTCCACTACCAATACGCTTGCGATCGACAACTCCGGCTCGAAGTTGGCGACGGTCAAGTCGATGACCTCCACTGCCAACCTGAAATCGCTGTCGCTGACCGGCAACGTGCAGATCGGCGATGGTCTGGTGGGCGGCACCGGCCTGACGCTGACCAACACGCAAGGCCTCACGATAACCGGCGATACCGACCCGGCCCACGTCAAACTGACGATGGCGGGCGCGGCCTCGGGCAATGTCGACAACATCACGCTCGGCAACGGCAACAACGTCGTCACCAACGTGTCGACCGCCGGTACGGTCAACCTGACTTTGGGAACAGGCTCCAACTACCTCACCCTCGGCGGTGCCACCACCAACAGCACCGGCAGATACAACATCACCCTTGATCAGGGAACTGCCCCTGACTACATCACCGTGGGCACCGGCGGCACCACCTACGCGTCAACGCCCAACTATGTGATCACCGGCGCGCAGACCGGCGACCGCATCACCTTCAGTGCTGACGGTGCGTCATCAGGCAATTCGCTGTCGGCAACCACGCCGGGAGGGTCGGCAGCGCAGACCATTACCGCAGTAGAAGCCGCCGCCGCTTCCTCACATGGCGTGGCTTATGCGGTTTATGGCGGCAATACCTACCTGGCCCAGTCGGCGTCGGGTACGCTGGCATCGACTGATACCACCATCATCCAGATTATGGGGGTCCACTCGTTTACAGCGTCGACCGGTTATGTGACGTTGGCTTCATGAGTTTTTACGGGGTAATGACTTTCAAACTTTTGAAATAGTGCCGGAAGAATCCCTCATCGGTCGTCAGCAAGGCGTCGGCCTGTTTGATGGCATGGGCACCTATCAGAAAATCCGGGGCAGTACGTTCACGTGGCCCCTTGTTTTTGGCATAGCTGCGCATGATGCGCGCTGCCTCCAAAGCAGACTCCAATGAGATCGGGACATGGTCTATATGGCAGTCCTGCAGAAAATCCGTTAAGTCCTGTTCCTTGGCAAAGTAACGACCCAACTCGGCAACTACGACGGCGCTTACGCAAAGGCCGCCTTGGGCCAACGCGCTTTCCAGCGCAGTTTGTGCAGCGGCAGCACCCGGTGCGGCCTTGAGAATATCGAACAATACGCTGGAATCGACGGCAGTTTTCATTTGCGGGCTTTGGACTTTGCCGCTCTGCCAGTTTTGGGTTTTGCAGGCAAGGTTTCGCTTTGCCACGGCACAGCACGACCACGCAATTCGGCGAGGGCTTGCTCAGAGGTGAGCCCGTCAGGCAAGGCGCTGCCCAGCCAACGGTTCAAGTCCAGTTGCACTTTCTTCTCCACCATCAGGCGATTGCCCTCTATGCTCAACTGCAGTCGGGTGCCTGGTTTAAGACCCAGCAAATCACGTGCTTCTTTCGGGATAACGATCTGGCCCCGTTCGGCCAAGGTAACTTCGAGAGTGCCCATGCCCATGTTGCATCCTGTGTATGACAAGAAAAGTATGTGTAGATAAGTATGACACATCTTTTCCGCACGCAGTTATCAATCTTTGATGGTAGCTACTCAGGTTTCAGGAGCAATACGCAAATACCCTCGATCAGCTTGGCCAGATCCAGCTGCTGTTGCTTGGGTAATTGGCGAAAGTGAGTCAGTAACCGGTATTCCGCTACTGACAGGCTGATTGGGGTTGAAGACGCGTATTCATGCCCGGCTTCGGTAATCGCGCCGAGCAAGGCCCGCATGGGTTGTTCATTGTCGAGCAACCAGGCCCGGCGCACGCCCAGGATTTCGGCAACCAGTGGAGCTCTTTCGGCAGTGGGAAGTGACTCACCATTGAGCCATTTTTTGACAGCTTGTGCCGATACGCCGAACAAGCGGCCCAAGTCTTTTTGCCTGTGGTCGGCATAGCCAGCCTCGTCGAGAGCCAGCGTGAAACGCTCAGTAAATCCATCATGGACAATACGGGACACGGATGCCGCCCAACCACTGGTTAATGAATAACCAACAAATAGTGGTTTAAGCGTTAATAACTATCAGTATTCCACATGAAAACTTTTAGTTGGGCGACAGGTTTGTTCCGTGTATTTCTGTTTAAACCAGTTTGAATACCTTCTCGGCCACACTCTGGTAAAACATTTTCTTGGTGGCGATATCCATGTCCATGTTGTCGAGATCAACCACTTCCTGCGGCGTGTATTGGTAAGGGTAGTCCATCGCGTACATGATGCGGTCAACACCGATCACCTGCTGGGCGAACTTGATGGCGGGCTCCCATGCCATGCCGCTGTTGGTGATGTATACGTTTTCCCGCATGTAATCGCTGATTTTTTTCTTGAGCGGTTTCATGCATTCATAGCGCGCAGCTTTGACACCAGCGTTATGCATGTAATCAAGACGATACAACCAGTAAGGCAGCGATTCGCCCATATGGCCAACAATGATCTGCAGCTTCGGAAAGCGGTCAAACACGCCCGCAGTAATGATGCGCAGCAAATGCAAACCGGTTTCCACTCCGAAACCGAAAATAGCACCATCAAGGCCGGCTTCTACAAACGGCTGGATCATGTTCTTGGGCGGCGTATTGGGATGAATGTAGATCGGCATGTTCATCGCTTCAGCAGCCTCGAAGATCGGCCAGAACTTTTGGTCAGACAGGTATTCGCCATGCGTGTGCGAGTTATTGATGATGCCTTTGAAGCCGAGCTTGCAGCAGCGTTCAAGCTCCTGGGCTGCCAGCTCCGGCGCCTGCGGTGCGATGGCAGTCAGCGCGCTGAAGCGCGTTGGGTACTTGCGGATGGCGTCCGCCACGATGTCGTTGGTTTCTCTGGCCAGTGAGACTGCCTCTGCTTTGTCAAACACCTGCACGCCGGGGGACGTCAGCGACAGTATCTGGTGATCGATGCCGGTGGCGTCCATGTCGGCAATGCGCATCTCGCCCAGATCAGCCAGTTTTTCGCGGATAAATACCGGGCGTGGCGCCATTGATGACGAGTAAAACCCCCACAGGCTGTCGAAGCCGGGATCGCCCAGCGATCCGCTTTCGTACAATTTGCGATAGCGCACAATGAGGTCGGCCGGTGCCCAGGCTTCTTCAGTGGCAATGCGTTTGTAATCAGGGTTGGGTTTTATTGTTGTAGTGGCAGACATGGCGACTCCGCAAGGTTGAAGAAATCTGAAGAAAACCGCCGCATGATACGTCAGCACCGAGCGCTTGCAAGCACGGGAAACTTTGCCCGCCATGCAATTTTAGAGGATCATAGCCGCCCTCAAATCCGCCCTTCCCTTC
Organism: Gammaproteobacteria bacterium; assembly: GCA_947377625.1. Lineage (GTDB taxonomy): Bacteria > Pseudomonadota > Gammaproteobacteria > Pseudomonadales > Pseudohongiellaceae > CAILUG01. The sequence goes on from CANCGR010000026.1 coordinate 3,334, forward strand.
CTGGAGTTGACCCATGTCCGGCACCCCTAATATTTACCCCGAATTGCAGCTGTTTATCGACGGCGAGTGGATCTCCAAAGGCGATCGCAAGAGCGAGCTGGTGCTTAACCCCGCCACTGGCGAAGTGTTGGGCGAACTGCCGCATGCCACCACCGCCGATCTCGACCGTGCACTGGCTTCGTCACAGAAAGGCTTCAAGGTGTGGAGCGGCATGCTGCCGGAGAAACGCAGCGAAATCCTGCGCAAAGCCGCTGATTTGCTGAAACAACGCGGTGAGCAGGTTACCCAGGTGGCCTCAATGGAATCCGGCAAGGTGATTGCGCAATCACGTATCGAGCTGCACATGGCCACCGAAGTGCTGGAGTGGTACGCCGAAGAAGGCCGCCGCACCTATGGCCGCGTGCTCACCCAGCGTCAGGCCGGCTCGCGCATGCTGGTATTGCGCCAACCGATTGGCCCGGTCGCCGCATTCACGCCGTGGAATTTCCCGCAGGGCAATCCGGCTCGCAAACTGGGTGCCGCGCTGGGTGCAGGCTGCTCCTGCATTCTCAAAGCCGCTGAAGATACCCCGGCCTCGGCCATCCTGATGGTCAAAGCGCTGCAGGAAGCTGGCGTACCCGACGGCGTGGTCAATCTGGTTTATGGCGTGCCTGCCGAAGTGTGCCCTTATATCCTGCGTTCCGGCGTCGTGCGTGCACTGACCTTCACCGGCTCAGTACCTATCGGCAAAGACCTGATGAAGATCTGCGCTGAACGCATGATCAGAACCACGATGGAACTGGGCGGCCATGCACCCGTGCTGGTATTTGATGACGTCAATCTCGAGCATGTACTCGACCTGAGTGTGACTGCCAAATACCGCAACGGCGGCCAAGTCTGTGTGTCGCCGACCCGTTATTACGTGCACGAATCGCTCTATGCCAAATTTGTGGAAGGCTTCACTGCGCGTGTAAACAAGATGAAAATCGGCAATCAACTGGATGAAGCCAACAACATGGGCCCGATGATCCACGCGCGCCGTCGTGAAGCGGTGGATGCGTTGATCCAGGATGCAATCAAGCATGGCGCCACGCTCAACACTGGCGGTGAAGCCGTGGCCGGCCCTGGCTTTTTCTACAAACCGACGGTGCTGTCAAACATCCCTGACTCTGCCCGCATCATGAATGAAGAGCCGTTTGGCCCGGTGGCTTGCATTAATTCATTCAAGGACTTTGATGAAGTCATCGCCAAAGCCAACCGTCTGCCGTTCGGCTTGGCCGCGTTCGCGTTCACCGATTCCGGCAAGCGCCTCAAACTGCTGGGCGAGCAACTCGAAGCCGGCATGATCGGGCTTAACAGCTTTGCGATCTCTGTGCCGGAGTCACCGTTTGGCGGCATCAAGGAAAGCGGTCATGGCAGCGAAGAAGGCACTGAAGGTTTTGATGCCTGCATGATCACCAAGTTCATCAGCGAAGTGTGAAAAGGGTAGATTGACGATGCAATTTGTTGTGACAGCAATGGACTACACAGATGCGGATGCGCTCGCTCGCCGTATGGCACATAGGGAAACTCACTTGGCCGGCGTGCGCGCGCTGATTGCTCAAGGACACTTTCTCAGTGGCGGCGCCATCCTCGATGACAGCGGCAACATGATTGGCTCTACGCTGCATCTGGATTTTCCTGACCGCGCCAGTCTGGACCTCACCTTGCAAAGCGATCCTTATGTGGCTGGCAAGGTGTGGGACAAGATTGACGTCAGACAAGTGCGTCTGGTGCCGGTGACCAAACCGAACTGATCAGTGCTTGGCTTTGTCGGCAGCAGCGAATTTTTCCTGCTGCGCGGCGCTTGATTCGCGCTGATACAGTTGCTTCCACTCTTCGTAAGGCTGCCCATAGACCAATGCTCTGGCAGCCTCATAGCCGATGGTTTCGCCACGTTCAGCGGCAGCCGCCACATACCATTTCGACAAACAATTGCGGCAAAAACCGGCCAGATTCATCAGGTCGATGTTCTGCACATCCTTGCGGCTATCCAGATGTGCCAGTAAACGGCGAAATACGGCAGCTTCCAGTTCGACATTGTTGTTCATTACTCGTTCCTCTTGATTCACTACTTGATTCACTGCTTGGCGTTGGCGATTTGATACTGACGGTCAACCGCCAGCCAGCTTGGCCTTGAAGCCTTTGGCCAGCAGCCAGGCCAGCAGCTTATCGCGTTGATCGCCCTGGATTTCAATGACACCGTCTTTTACGGTGCCGCCTGTGCCGCACAATTGCTTCATCGCGCTGGCGGTGGCTTTGAGTTCTATCTCTGACTGCGGCAATCCTTTGATAAGAGTGACGCCCTTGCCGGCCCTGCCTTTGGTTTCCCTCGCCACCCTTACAACGCCGTCACCTTTAACCTGTTGCTGACGCAAGCTCTGGCATATGCAAGCATCGACCGGCTTGGAGCAGTCGGGACACATTCTGCCGCCGGCAGTGGAATAAACAGTGCGGGAATCTCGGGTCATTGTCGATCAAATGGCAGTGCAGTAGTCAGGTGGCGGCATTATACTGGCGTCCGGTGCAGACGGAACTTGCCAGTCGCTGCCGATGCCCCCTTTTGTGAAAGCGCGTACTTGATGAAGAATTTTCTGAATTATTTTATTTGGCCTGTGTTGGCCGGCTTTGGCTTTGCTGCCACCTTGTTGCTGGCACCATGGCTTACCAACCATATCCCTGCACTTGCCGCCTTCAAAGCCCCACAGATCTCCGCCCCGGCAACCGTCACTGTTGCAGCCGTGTCCTACAGCGCGGCCATCAAGAAAGCGGCCCCGGCGGTTGTCAGCATCAACTCGCTCAACAAAGTGGTGCGCACTACGGTGAAACGCTCACTGTTCCTGTCACTGCCGTATCTGGACCAGGTGACCCAGGAAGACCAGAGCCTGGGCTCAGGGGTCATTATCAGCAAAGACGGCTATATCGTGACCAGTTATCACATCTTCTTCGGTTCCGACCCTAACGCGTTTCCGCTCGATCAACAAATTACTGTCACCTTCAACGATCGCCGTGTATTGCCCGGCACCTTGGTGGCGCTTGATCAAAAAAATGATTTGGCACTGATCAAAATCGATCAGGACAACCTGCCGTTTCTGACATTGAGTGGCAACCGGAACCCGGAAGCGGGTGACGTCGTGCTGGCCATTGGCAATGCTCGCAACATAGGCCAATCTGTCAGCTCCGGCATCATAAGCGCACGGTGGAAGACAGATGACAGCATCACGATCCAGACCGATGCTGCCATCAACCCTGGCAACTCCGGCGGCGCCTTGATTGATGTGAACGGCGACCTGCTTGGCATCAACTCCACCATCATCTCGGAATCCGGCGGATCAGAGGGCATCAGTTTTGCGATTGACGCGGGTGAGGCAATCAAACTGCTGATGGGGTTTCGCAAGGAGTATGAATCGACCAGCACCAAAAGTTATCTTGGCTTGACGACGGACGTTGCCCTCAGCATAGAACTAAAGAATTCCCGCAAAATGCTGCAAGGCTTTCATGTCAGCTCGGTGAATGCCAATGGCCCTGCCGACAGAGCCGGCATACGTGAAGGCGATTTGATCACCGCTGTTGGCAATCAGGAAATCCACTTTGCCAATAATCTCAACAATCCCAAAGGTGCGGCGGAAACCCTGCGTGAAACTGCCAAACTCACCAGCTTGCCGGCTTTTCAGCTGGTGATGTTCACTGTGCTGCGGGACAGTAGCGACAAGGAAGCCGGCAAGGTTCTGCAGATTCCGGTCATTCTCGGCAAAGCAACCGCAGATATTTCTGACAGTGGGCCGGATGCAACAAAACCATCCGCCTCTGCATCATTGCAGTAGTCATTTCCGTAGTACCGCCCTCGCAGCAACACTCGCAGCAACAACAGACAACGTCGGTGCCTGTTTCAGGCTTTCCAGTCTGGATCGCGCAGTTCGGCTGAACGCGCGTGTGCTGTCAGGCTTTCAGCTCTGGCCAACACTGATGTGGGTTTGGCCAATTGCACCGATGTCTTTGCACTGCAGTAAATAACCGAAGAGCGTTTCTGGAAATCATAGACGCCCAGCGCTGAAGAAAAACGCGCAGTGCCGGAAGTGGGCAGCACGTGACTGGGGCCAGCACAGTAATCACCCAGTGCCTCCGATGTATAACGCCCCATGAAGATCGCGCCAGCGTGACGAATCAGCGGCAGCAACGCTTCCGGATCAGCCACTGACAATTCCACATGCTCAGGTGCCACCAGATTGCACACCGCAGCCGCTTCGGCCAGATCTCGTACTTTGATAAACATGCCACGGCGGGTCAGTGAGGCTTCGATGATGGCGGCTCTCTCCATCGTCGGCAGCAAGCGGTTGATGCTTGCTTGCACTTTGTCGAGGAAAGCAGCATCAGGACTCACCAGAATCGACTGCGCATCTTCATCGTGTTCCGCTTGCGAGAACAAATCCATCGCGATCCAGTCTGCATCAGTCTGGCCATCACAGATCACCAGAATTTCCGAAGGGCCGGCCACCATGTCGATGCCAACCTGCCCAAATACCGCCTTTTTGGCGGTGGCTACGTAGATATTGCCAGGACCCACGATCTTGTCGACTGCAGGAATCGTGGCGGTGCCATAAGCCAGCGCTGCCACTGCCTGTGCGCCGCCCACCGTGAAAACCTGGTCAACTTCTGCCAGTGCCAGCGCTGCCAATACCAATTCATTTACCACGCCGCCCGGTGTGGGCAAGGTAGCGATGATTTCTTTCACGCCTGCCACTTTCGCGGGGATCGCATCCATCAATACGGTGGAAGGATAGTTGGCTTTGCCGCCCGGCACGTACATGCCGACCCGATCAAGCGGTGTGATCTGCTGGCCATAACTGGAGCCATCGGCATCGGTATAGCGCCATGAGGCCTGCAGTTGTTTTTCGTGATAGCTGCGGATGCGATCAGCAGCAGTGCGCAAGGCTTCTACTTGTACAGGCGGCAAGTTGCGCAAACTGGCCTGCATGCGTTCCGGTGAAATTTTCAAGGCTGTAACGCTGGCAACATCGACTTTGTCGAAGGTGCGCGTCCAGTGCAACACTGCGTCGTCACCGCGTTGTTTTACGTCCTGCAAAATCTCTTGCACACGCTTTTCAATTTCAGGAGAAGAGAGCGTGTCCCAAGCCAATGCTGTGCGCAGCTCAACGGCAAAACCGGCAGCGGCAGCATCCAGAATTTTCATCGTTGCAGTCATAGTATTCAATTTGCCTTCGCAGCTGTTTTTACAGCTGCAGTTGCATCAACCGCACTCTGCAAACGCTGCAACAGATCTTGTATGCGTGCATGCTTGATCTTCATCGCCGCACGATTGACGATGACGCGTGTCGAAACGTCGGCAATAAAATCACGCGTCTCCAGATCATGCGCGCGCAAGGTCTTGCCGGTATCGACAATATCCACGATGCAATCCGCCAGGCCCATCAACGGCGCCAGTTCCAACGCGCCATTAAGTTTGATGATGTCAACCTGTCGGCCCAAGCCGGAAAAATATTGTTTGGCGATATTCACAAACTTGCTGGCCACGCGCAGGCGCGGGCTGTCGAGGCTGGCGCCAATCGGTGCTGCGGTCATCAAACGGCAGCACGCAATTTTCAGATCGACCGGTTCATAGAAGCCCTGCGAGCCGTATTCGAGAATCATGTCCTTGCCGGCAATGCCGATATCAGCACTGCCCAGCTCAACATAGGTCGGCACATCAGAACCACGGATCACCATCAACTGCACATCCGGCAAATTGCTGTTGAACAACAACTTGCGACTGTTGCCAATTGCTTCCGAGGGAATCACCCCGGCCTTTTCAAGCAAAGGCAGCACTTCATCCAGGATGCGTCCCTTGGTGAGTGCGATGACAATTTTTTGCGAATTCATGGACGACTCAGGATGGCAAGCGGCGAATCTTCGCGCCGAGCAACTGCAGTTTTTCTTCAATACACTCGTAACCGCGATCAATGTGATAGATACGATCAACCACGGTTTCGTTTTCCGAAATCAGACCGGCGATTACCAGGCTGGCAGACGCACGCAAATCTGTCGCCATAACCGGCGCACCTTTCAATGCGTTTACACCGCGGAAAATCACGGTATTGCCTTCCACTCGCAGATCAGCGCCCATGCGGTTCATTTCATGCACATGCATGAAACGGTTTTCAAATACTGTCTCAGTGATCGAGCCGGAGCCTTCGGCAATCGTGTTCAGCGCCGTGAACTGCGCTTGCATATCGGTGGGGAACGCAGGATATGGCGCAGTTGTCAGCGATACGGCTTTGGGTCGCTGGCCATGCATGTCGAGACTGATCCAGGTGTCGCCGATTTCAATTTGTGCACCGGCCTCTTCCAGCTTGCTCAGCACTGCTTCGAGAATGCTGGGGCGGGTATCTTTTACTTTGATACGACCACGCGTGGCAGCCGCAGCAATCAGGTAAGTGCCGGTTTCGATGCGATCAGGCATGATCGGATACGCACAGCCGTGCAACTTGTCGACGCCATTGATGGTAATGGTGGCGGTGCCTTCACCACTGATATCAGCACCCATCGCGCGCAAGCAATTGGCCAAATCCACGACTTCCGGTTCGCGCGCAGCGTTTTCGATGACAGTGCGGCCATCAGCCAGGGCAGCGGCCATCATGATGTTCTCGGTGCCGGTGACGGTGACAATGTCCATCAGGATGTGGGCACCTTTCAAACGCTTGCCGTTGGTATTGGCCTTGATGTAGCCATTGTCCATCTTGATCTGCGCACCCATTTTTTTCAGCGCAGCCAAGTGCAAATTCACCGGCCTGCTGCCGATCGCACAACCGCCAGGCAGCGCCACTTCCGCTTCGCCGAAGCGCGACAACATCGGCCCCAACACCAGAATCGACGCACGCATGGTTTTCACCAGCTCATACGGTGCATTGAAATTGCGAATCGTGCTGCTATTGATTGAAACGTTGAGCTTCTCACCGACAACGGTTTCCACGCCCATGCAGCCGAGCAGCTCCAGCATGGTGGTGATGTCAAACAGATGCGGCAAATTGCCGATATCCACTACATCCGAAGTCAGTAGCGTAGACGCTATGATCGGCAATGCGGAATTCTTTGCTCCGGCAATACGAATCTCGCCGTTAAGCTGCGTTCCGCCTTGTATGACCAACTTGTCCACTATGTGTTCCTCGAAATGCTGAATGTATTTGGAAAATTGCGGGCGCTTTGCCGCGCTATTTCTTGTTTCGCTTCACTGACCCGCTTCTTCGGGTGTCTGCAACTGCATGTTGACAGCATGGATGGCACCGCTGTGGATGTGAGGGTTCAGTACTTTGTATACCGCTTGCTGACGTTTCACACGATTCATGCCGGCAAAGGCTGCTGATACTACGCTCACCTGGTATTTGCCTTCACCACCACCAACATTGACTGCGGCGCCCGGGAAGGCTGCAGAGAGCAAGTCTGAAATTTCTGCAATTGGCATTGCCATGTAAGTTCCTCGGTTAGCTGTCTGTGCTTGCCACACACAAAGCCCGTGCGATGGCTCTGGCCATCGTTGTGCAGGTAGGGTCGTGGGGGTGCATCGGAATTTATCGGCCTAATTCTATCCCAAACGAGTGAGGTAGCCCAAGGCAAACCACCACGACAGGCCCAGATTTCCGGCCTGCTCAATCTGCTGGCAAGGTTTGCAAGGTAAGGCATTTGGCATACACTGCCTTGCCGTTTTCCAGCCTACTCTCATGTCAGCAGAATCCTTCATCAAGACCGCCCTTTCTACCATCGCGCTTGAGCGCGATGCGGTGGCCATGCTGCAATCGCGCATCGACCAAAGCTTTGTCAAAGCCTGTCAACTGATGCTTGGCTGCAAAGGCCGCGTCATTGTCATGGGCATGGGCAAATCCGGGCACATTGCCAACAAAATTGCCGCAACCTTGGCGAGCACCGGCACTCCCGCTTATTTTGTTCACCCCGCTGAAGCCAGCCATGGCGACATCGGCATGGTGACGCGCGACGATGTCGTGCTGGCGCTGTCCAATTCAGGCAACACTACCGAGTTACTGGCATTGTTGCCGATTCTTAAACGCAAAGGCGTCGCCCTTATCGCGCTGAGCGGCAATCCGCAGTCGGAACTCGCACTCACCGCTGACGCCAACCTTGATGTCAGTGTGGAGAAGGAAGCGTGCCCTTTGGGTTTGGCTCCCACCACCAGCACCACTGCTGCCTTGGTGATGGGTGATGCGCTGGCGATGGCGCTGCTGGAAGCGCGCGGTTTCACCGCCGAAGATTTTGCTTTTTCACATCCGGGCGGCAATCTTGGTCGCCGCTTGTTGTTGAAAGTATCAGACATCATGCATGGCGGTGCGGCGATTCCGCGTGTGCAGGAAGACACCACCATCAGCGCTGCCCTGCTGGAAATCACGATTAAAAATCTCGGCATGACCACAGTGTCAGGCAGTGACGGCAATATCTGTGGCGTGTTCACTGACGGCGATTTGCGCAGAGTGCTGGACAAAGGTCTCGACATTCACAACACGCGCGTGGCCAGCGTGATGACCACCAAATTCAAATCGATCACGCCCGGACTGCTGGCATCGGAAGCCGCACGCATCATGCAAGACAATGCGATCTACAGCCTCGTTGTACTGCGCAGTGATGGCGTATTGGCGGGCATAATCAGCATGCATGATTTGCTGCGCGCCAATGTGGTGTAAGCGATGAAGCTATGTAGCTGCCTTGCACTTGTCCGTTGTCTGTTGTTTGCTGGATTGTTGGCTAGTTTGTTGGCTGGCTGCAAACCCGGCATTAATTCGGCCGACACCCAAGGCCTGGCCGCCAATCTCACTGCGCCCTTCGATTACTACATCAATGGCATGCGCACTCAGCGCTTCAGCGCCGATGGCAAAACTGTTTTCAATTTGACCGCCAGCCATGCAACCCATTTTCCGGCTGATGATCACATCGAACTTACCAATCCGCTGTTGCACTCGCTTAGCGGCAACGCTGAACCCTGGATAGTGTCAGCAGATGCGGGCAACTTGCACCACGATGCCGGCACTGAAGAGTTCACACTCACCGGCGCAGTCAAAGCCAACACAACAATGCCACATACAGGCCCCGTGTTGCTGGAAACCAGTCGACTGAATTTATTGCCCATGGGCAAAATGGCCCTTACCGATGCTGAAGTGAAATTCAGTGCGCAAGCGGCACGCTGGCAAAGCAAGGGCATGCGGCTCAATCTCGCCAGCAATCGACTATCCCTACTGAAAGATGTACGAGGCACTCATGCACCCTAGGCTTTCCCGGTGGCTATTGCGGTCAATTCTTTGCCTCGCCACACTCATCACAGCGACCAGCTTGTCGGCGCTGCCTGAAGATTCCAAGCAACCAATTGATGTGGCTGCCAGTTCCGGCGAGTTGTCGCTGGGTGATGGTCTGTCCGTGCTCAAAGGCACGCAGGAGCTGCCAGCGAAAATCACACAAGGCAGTTTGCAGATCAGCGGCACCGAAATCCGCATTGTCAAACTGCATGATGAGCTGCAATCGGCCACCGCCATCGGCAACCCCGCCCGCTTTCAGCAACAGCTGACCCAAGGGCAGGAAGCCGTCAAAGCCAGCGCCAGCGTGATCAAATTCGACAATAAAGCCCGGGTGCTGATGCTCGATACCATGGTGGAACTCAACCAGGTCGGCAAAGTGCTGGTTGGCAACCATGCCGAGTACAACCTCGACACGGGAGTGGTCAGCGCATCCAGCAAGGATGGGCAACAAGTTCATATGACCATCCCGCCCAGCAAAGGCAAACCATGAAGCAGCACGTCCTGCAGGTCCGCAATCTGGCCAAAAGCTACAAGGGCAGAAAGGTGGTGCAAGATGCCTCGCTGCAAGTCAGCAGTGGCCAGATAGTGGGCTTGCTGGGGCCGAACGGTGCCGGCAAAACCACATCCTTCTACATGATCATCGGCCTCATTGCTGCCGATGCCGGTCAGGTACTGCTGGATGACACCGACCTGACTCGTGCGCCGATGCACCAACGCGCTCGCGCCGGCATTGGCTATTTGCCGCAGGAGGCTTCGGTTTTTCGCAAGCTAACCGT
>CANCGR010000027.1 GCA_947377625.1 Gammaproteobacteria bacterium
GTGGTCGACGGCAAGAAACTCGCGCATCGCGAGCAGGGCCCGCAAACGCATCCGGTGTTGATGTACAACAAACCACTCGGCGAAATCTGTACCCGCAATGACCCTGAGGGTCGCCCCACTGTCTTTGATCATCTGCCGCGTCTGGCGCACGCACGCTGGGTTGCAGTCGGTCGTCTCGACATCAACACCACCGGACTCTTGCTGTTTACCACCGACGGCGAGCTGGCCAACAAACTGATGCACCCTTCCATGCAAGTGCAGCGCGAGTACATGGTGCGCGTGATGGGCGATGTCACCGAAGAAATTCTTTATCGCCTCAAGAACGGCGTTGAACTGGAAGATGGCATGGCCAAGTTCGATGGCATTCGTCATGGCGGTGGTGAAGGCGCCAACCAGTGGTTTTACGTGATGCTGCAGGAAGGACGCAATCGTGAAGTGCGCCGCTTGTGGGAATCGCAAGGTCTGAAAGTCAGTCGTCTCAAGCGCGTGCGCTATGGCAACCTCGTGTTGCCGAGTTTCGTGAAGATGGGCAAGTTTGTGGAGTTGCCCGCTACCGAAACCAGAGCCTTGTACACGCAGGCAGGTTTACGCTGGCAGCCACCGCCACATACTGCCGAATACAGTGGCCGTTTCGTGGCGAAGAAAAGCGGTGATAAAGCCGTGCCACCACCACGGGACAAGCGTCGCAGTTCTGCCGGCACCGGCAAGGGCGATGCCAATGCCTGGAGCAACAGCAAAACCAGAAGCTGAGCTTACTGTGAGGAGAACTGGCGGCCGTTGTCAGCGCGGCTGTCGTCACCCATCAGGTAAAGATAGGGCGCCATCAATGCAGCGGGTTGAGGGCGCATGGCTGGATCTTCGGACGGAAACGCGACTCGACGCAGGGCAGTCGCGCACGGCCCGGGGTTGAGCGTATTGACGCGGATGTTGCTGGTGCTGTGCAACTCGGCGTGGAACAGCTGCATCAGATTTTCGATGCCGTGCTTGGCGATTGCATAAGGCCCCCAGTATTCCCGTAATTCGCGACCGGCCGTGGACGAGGTGAAGATCACTGAGGCAGCGGCGGCTCGACGCAGCAGCGGCAAGCAGTGGCGCGTCAGCGCGTAGCTGGCAGTCAGATTTACCCGCAACTGTTGATCCCAGCTTTCCAGTGTGACGTGTTCCAGTGGCAACACTGGCGACATGGTGCCGGCACTGTGCAGCACCCCGTCAAGTCGGCCGAATTCTTCGGCGATGGTGGTAGCCACTTCCTGATAACTATTGTCATCAGCCTTCAGCAGATCCAACACCATCACTGCCGGTTGCTTGCCGCCTGCGGCTTCAATTTCATCGTAGACAATATTGAGTTTGGCTTCGTTGCGACCCAACAGGATCAGTGTGGCGCCGTGTTGCGCATAGCAAAGCGCGGCGGCACGACCAAGCCCGGAGCTGGCCCCTGAGACCAGAATGATTTTGCTGTCGAGAAAATTGGCTGAAGGCTGGTACTCAAACATTGGCGAGGCTCAGTGTGTGAAAAGAAGGCAAGTCTCAACGTTGATCAAAACTTTGCAGGCACCAGCGCATCAGCTCTTGCGCGTTATTTACCACCAACTCGGCACCCCATTGTGTGAGCGGCGGTTGTTCCGGCAAGTAACCCCAGCCTACTGCAACGCCGGGCATGCCGGCACGGATGGCGGCTTCTATATCACGCGGATGATCGCCTACATAAATTGCATTCGCAGGTTCCACACCCAGTTGCTGGCATGCACGCACAATGCCGGCCGGGTCGGGTTTGCCGACTCCGACATCGTCGGGGCACACCAGACTGCCCGAGGTAGCAAAATTTTCAAACTTGGCCAGTAGCGGCTCACTGAAGCGGCGATGCTTGTTGGTCATGATGCCCCAACTGATGCCGTTTTCGACCAGTGTCGCAATCAGCAGATCAATATCATCGAACAAAGTGGCACGCGTTTGTGGAATCTGTTCACTGTAGAGAGTCAGGAATTCCTGCAACAACTCTTGGTTTTGGGGATCGGCGAGAGCCAGGCCAAAACCTTGCTGCACGATCGCACCAGCACCAGCGGATACAAATTTGCGCACACTGGAACTTGGTACTGGCGGTTTCCCATGCTTCGCCAATTGCTGGTTGAGAACCAGTGTGAAATCCGGCTCGGTGTCGAGCAGGGTGCCGTCGAGATCGAAAATTACTGCTTGTAGCACGAGAGTTCCTTGTGGTCAGGCTGCGACAGCAGCGCGCAAATGGATCAGATAATTCACGTCTACATCCTTGCCCAGTTTGTAGACCTGAGTGAGCGGGTTGTAAGTCATGCCTGCCAGTTCACCGAGTTCCAGTTTTTGCTGGCGGGCCCACTGCATCAACTCAGAAGGCTTGATGAATTTGCGGTAATCATGGGTACCTCTGGGCAGCATGCGCAGAATGTATTCAGCGCCTACTACCGCCATCAGCCAGGCTTTGGCATTGCGGTTGATCGTCGAAACGAACAGATGTCCGCCCGGCTTCAGCAGTTGTTTGCAGGCAGCAATTACCAGGGAAGGGTCGGGCACGTGTTCCAGCATTTCCATACAGGTCACGACATCGAAACTGCCGGCATGCCGCGCCGCGTAATCTTCAGCGCTGACTTGCTCATACTTCACATCAAGGCCACTTTCCAGTAGATGTAATTTGGCAACTGCCAGTGGTGCTGCCCCCATGTCGATGCCGGTGACTTGTGCACCACGACGCGCCATGGCTTCGCTGAGAATGCCCCCGCCGCAGCCGATATCGAGCACTTGTTTGCCGGCCAGTTCCACTTTGCTGTCGATGAAGCCAACACGCAGCGGGTTGATGTCGTGCAAAGGTTTGAACTCACTGTTGCGATCCCACCAACGACTTGCCAGCTTTTCAAACTTGGCGATTTCGGCAGCATCGATATTGACAGCAGTGGTGCTCATGACAAATTTCCTGCAGCGATGCCGGAGCCCCAGCGCCTGGCTTCTTCCAGCACTTGCGGCAGATCCATTTGGGTCAGTTTGTGATCGACCACCAGTGCCTGCCCATTGACCCACACGTGGCTCACTTGTGAAGAGGCGGCACTGTAGGCAAGGGTGGAGCAGGGGTCATAAATCGGTTGGGTGCGAGGATGGTTGAGATCAATGGCGATGATGTCGGCCAGCTTGCCCACTTCCAGGCTGCCAAGCTTGGAATCGAGGCCCAGTGCTTTGGCGCCATTGAGTGTGGCCATGGTCAATGCAGTTCTGGCAGGCAGCAAGGTTGCATCATGGTTGTTGCCTTTGCTGAGCAGCGCCGCCAGTCGCAGTTCCGACAGCATGTCGAGCGAATTGTTGCTGGCACAGCTGTCCGTTCCGAGCGCGACGTTGACTCCTGCGGACAGCAAATCACTCGCTCGGCAGTAACCACTGGCCAACTTCAGATTGGAGGCAGGGCAATGAATGACATGGGCTCCTGTCTCTTTTAGCAAGGCTATCTCGTCGTCCTGCAATTGCGTCATGTGTACGCACTGCAGTCTCGGGCTGAGCAATTCCAGCTGTTTAAGTCGCTTGAGCGGGCGCATGCCATGCTTGCTTTGGGCTTCACTGATTTCCTCGGCATTTTCGTGCACATGCATGTGGATGCTGATATCAAGCTCCTCCGACAACACCGCAATTTTGCGCAAGGGTGCATCGGAAACGGTATAGGGTGCATGTGGTCCGAATGCCACTGAAATGCGTTCGTGATCACGATACTGGTCAACCAGGCGCGTGGCCTTGCTGATGTAGTCATCGGCGGAGCCGGCCCAGACGGTGGGAAAGTCGAACACCGGGCTGGCGAGCTGGGCGCGCATGCCGGATGCATCAACCGCAGCGGCAATGACATCAGGAAAGAAATACATGTCGCTGAAAGTGGTGGTGCCACTGAGCAGCATTTCGGCAATCGCCAGGTTGGCGCCGGCAGCGACATAGTTTTCGTTGAGCCACTGTGCTTCTGCCGGCCAGATTTTTTGTTCAAGCCATGGGCGCAATGGCAGATCATCGGCATAGCCTCTGAGCAACGTCATCGGGCTGTGGCCATGGGCATTGACAAGCCCGGGCATCACCGCGTGATGTTCGAGGAAAAATTCGTGGCCAGCCATGTAACGTCCGAGCAGCTCCGCGCTGGGGCCCATATCGACGATTTGGCCATTGGTAATCACGATGATCTGGTGTTCCAGCACACTGCGATCAGCTCGCATCGGGATCACCCAACGTGCATGCAGCAGGGTGTCAGCGTGCAGCATCAATTTTGGCAGTTCAAACATTTACTTGGGGCCGGTGGAGTGCAGTGATTGAAGCGCGTCAGTATAGCTATTCACTTGTTAAAGCTGTACCGCTGACCCGTAAAAACCATGGTTAAATCCGGCCGGGATTTTTAATGGGAAATTACTGTTTTTCTGGTGTTTTTTATTGCCGTAAATGTGTGTCACTGTGCTAGAATCGGGCAAGTTTTTTGAGGGGTGTTGCGGGCTGTTATTCACAGAATGTAACAAGCCTGTTTTTTCACAGGAAAAAGGCTGTAAAACAGCTAAATCCCCTCGCAAATCACTACAAGAAAAACGCAATAAAAAAAGCAATAAAAAATCGTCGTCAAACAGTAGTCTAGACAATAGCCCAGACGATAGTCCAAACGGCAGTCCAACCAATAGTCCAACACACGCAGTCAGTCGGCAGAAAGCATGGCAGAAAATCAGGATCAAGGCGCTAGCGGTTCCCTTCCCAGCGGCAGCATTCAGAACGTCACCATCGAAAGCGAAATGCGTCAGTCCTATCTGGACTACGCAATGAGCGTTATCGTCGGGCGTGCGTTGCCTGATGTGCGTGACGGACTCAAGCCGGTACACAGGCGCGTGCTGTTCGCGATGAGCGAATTGTCGAACGACTGGAACAAGCCATACAAAAAATCTGCGCGTGTAGTCGGTGATGTAATCGGTAAATATCATCCGCATGGCGACTCCGCTGTTTACGAAACTATCGTGCGCATGGCGCAGGATTTTTCGTTGCGTTACCCGCTGGTCGATGGTCAGGGTAACTTCGGTTCGGTTGACGGCGACGCCGCTGCCGCGATGCGTTACACCGAAATCCGCATGGAGAAGCTGGCGCATGAATTGATGGCTGATCTCGAAAAAGAGACGGTCGATTTCTCGCCCAACTATGACGGCACCGAGCAGATCCCGGATGTATTTCCGACCCGTGTTCCCAACCTGTTGATCAACGGCTCGTCCGGCATCGCGGTCGGCATGGCCACCAATATTCCGCCGCACAACATGCGGGAAATCATCAGCGCCTGCATGGCGTTGATGGTGAACCCTGACCTTACCATTGATGAGTTGATGGAACATGTCAGCGGGCCGGATTTTCCGACCGCTGCCATCATCAACGGTCGTGCCGGCATTGTGCAGGCCTATCGCACTGGTCGCGGCAAACTGCAAATCCGTGCCCGCACCTTGATCGAGACTGATGAGAAGACCGGCAAGGAAACCATCATCGTCAATGAAATTCCTTATCAGGTTAACAAGGCGCGCTTGATCGAACGTATCGCCGACCTGGTGAAAGAAAAACTGTTGGAAGGCATCACTGAACTGCGCGATGAGTCTGACAAAGACGGTATGCGCATCGTGATTGAACTGCGCAAAGGTGAAATATCCGAAGTAGTACTGAACAACCTCTATGCACAAACCCAGATGCAGGTGGTGTTCGGTATCAACATGGTGGCGTTGATGGACGGCCGCCCCATGGTGCTCAATCTCAAGCAGATGCTGGAAGCGTTTATCAAGCACCGCCGCGAAGTGGTGACGCGCCGCACTGTGTTCCTGCTGCGCAAAGCGCGTGAAAAAGGCCATATTCTGGAAGGCTTGGCGGTGGCGTTGGCCAATATCGATGCCATCATTGAATTGATCAAAACTTCTCCCAATTCGGCAGAAGCCAAAGAAAAACTGCTGGCGCAGGCGTGGAATTCCGCTGGTGTGCTGGCGCTGCTGGGTGATTCACCGGTTGATGCCTGCCGGCCAAATGATCTGGCTGAGCACTATGGCATGCATGGTGCTGTCTACCATCTGTCGCCGGACCAGGCCCAAGCCATTCTCGAATTGCGACTGCACCGGCTTACGGGGTTGGAACATGAAAAGCTGTTGGCCGATTACCAGGAACTGCTGCGACAGATCACCGATTATCTCGACATCCTCGGCAGTGAAACCCGTTTGATGAGCGTGATCCGTGCGGAACTGGAAGAAATCAATGCAGCCTATGGCGATGGGCGTCGTACTGAAATAACGGCGTCGCACCTTGATCTGACCATGGAAGACCTGATCACCGAAGAAGATCGCGTGGTCACCATATCCAAAGGCGGCTATGCGAAGACGCAGCCGTTAACCGACTACCAGGCACAAAAACGCGGCGGCATGGGCAAGGCAGCCGCGACAGTGAAAGACGAAGATTTCGTCGAGCATCTGTTGGTGGCCAGTTCGCATGACACGCTGTTGTGCTTCACCAATCACGGCAAAGTATTCTGGATCAAGGTGTACATGATTCCGGTGGCCAGCCGCACTTCGCGTGGCAAACCGATCGTCAACATTCTGGAGCTGGGGCAAGGGGAAAGCATCACCAGCCTGTTGCCCGTGCGTGAATATACTGAAAACAAATTCATCTTCATGGCCACGGCCAATGGCACCGTCAAGAAAACTGAACTGACTGCCTTTGCCAATCAGCGCACCGTCGGCTTGCGTGCATTGGAGCTTGATGAAGGCGATACACTGGTGAAAACCGCTATTACTGATGGCAATTGCGACGTTGTGTTGTACAGCAGCAGCGGCAAGGCCATTCGGTTCAACGAAAACGATGTGCGGGCCATGGGCAGAACGGCGCGCGGTGTGCGCGGCATACGTTTGCCTGAAGGTTACCGCATGGTCGACATGATCATTCCGCAAGTGGGTGGCCAGATTCTGGCAGTCAGCGTTAATGGTTATGGCAAACGTACCAGCATTGAGGAGTTCCCGGTGCATGGGCGTGGCGGTCAGGGCGTCATCGGCATTCAAGCCAGTGAGCGCAATGGCGCGATTGTCAGCGCGGTGCAGGTATTCGATGGCGATGAAATCATGTTGATCAGCGACAAGGGCACCTTGGTGCGTACCCGTGTTGATGAAATTTCAGTGCAGGGCCGCAACACTCAGGGTGTCAGACTGATCCGTCTGAAAGAAGAGGAAACACTGGTGGGAGTGGTAAGAGTGGATGAGCCTGATGATAGCGGCGCTCAACCACGTGCTACCGTGCAAGCCGGTGCGGCAATAACTGACGGTATCGAAGAGCGTTCAATAGGGGGCTCCAGAGAGAGTGCTACTGATGCTGCAACCGGCGATGAGTCGGCAACAGCAAATGATGAAGACCATGGCGATCCTGAACAAGCTTGATCCCGGCAGAGCTGTCGCGTTTCTGGGGCCGGCCGGCACTTACACGCACGAGGCCGCGCAAAGCTGGTTTGGAGCTGATGCGCCGTGGGAACCTGTTACAGACATCCGTGATGTTTTCACGACAGTTGAATCCGGCAAGGCCGATTGGGGTGTAGTCCCTGTCGAGAATTCGACAGAGGGCTCCATCACCGTCACGCTGGATGCCTTTGCAACTTCGCCGCTGCAGATTTGCGCAGAATATCTGTTGCGCATTCGCCACTGCTTGTTGGTAACGCCGAACGTAATGTCGTCGGGCGGCATCAAACGCATCGTGTCGCACCAGCAGTCGCTGGGCCAGTGCCGCAATTATCTGAACAAACATTATCCTGGTGTTGAACAGCGTGCTGTCAGCAGTAATGCCGAGGCTGCACGCTTGGCTGCCTCGGCGCAGGGATCAGGAACGCACGAGGGAGTTGCAGCGATAGCAGGACACACTGCGGCCAAACTGTATGGCTTGCAGATAGTGGCCGAGTCGATTGAAGACACGCATGACAACACCACCCGATTTTTATTGCTTGGTCGTGCCTGCGCAACCAGCACCAGCGGCAAGGACAAAACCTCGCTGCTGATTTCAGCGCCGAATGAGCCAGGTACACTTTTTCATGCACTGGAGCCGTTCCATCGTTATGGCGTCAGTCTTACCAAACTGGAAACCCGGCCTTCACGGCGAACAGCGTGGTCCTTTGCGTTTTATGTCGAATTTGAGGGACACGTTGACGATGATAATGTGAAGGCGACCTTGCAAGCGCTGCAAACGCTCAAGCTCGACGTCAAGTGGCTGGGGTCCTATCCGCAAGCGGTGGCCGTATGAACAGGGCTCTGGCCGGCAAGAAAATCGTCATCATCGGTCTTGGTTTGATCGGTGGCTCAGTGGCGCGTGCGCTGAAGAAAATGGATTTGGGCTGCAAGGTTTATGCAGTAGGGCGCAATACAAAAATACTGGAGCAGGCACTTGGCGATGGCAACATTCTCGGCTGGAGTGCTGATGTAAAAGATTTTTGCACGGATGCAGACCTGATCGTGTTGGGAATGCCGGTATTGAGTATCGAACATAATCTGCAGGCGCTTGCCCCTGTGCTGGCGCCCCATACGGTTGTGACCGATGTCGCTAGTGTAAAAGGCGCAGTGGTGGAGGCGGCGCAACGTGTTTTCGGCACTGTTCCTGTCAATTTTGTACCCGGCCATCCCATCGCTGGCTCCGAGCAGAGCGGCTATACCGCGTCCAAGCCGGATCTGTACCACGGCAGAAAAGTAATACTGACGCCGCTGGCTCATACCAATGCGGAAGCAGTGGAGTTGGTTGCTCAGCTATGGAAGGCAGTGGGCGCTGAAGTGCTGATGATGAGCGTTGAGCATCATGACGAAGTGCTGGCAGCCACAAGTCATTTGCCGCATTTACTGGCGTTTGCACTGGTTGATACCTTGTCACACCAAGGCACACGTGAAGAAATTTTTCGTTATGCGGCGGGCGGTTTCCGGGATTTCACCCGAATTGCATCAAGTGATCCGCAAATGTGGCGAGACATTTTCGTTACCAATGCTGATGCCACTATCGGCATCCTTGATGAGTACATGCAGGATCTGCAGCGTGTGCGTGAGTTGCTGGTAACGCGCGATGCCGATGAGTTGTTCAACACTTTCAAACGCGCCAAAGCTTCGCGCGATGTGTTTTTATCTTTCAGCAAGCACCAGAATCCAAAGCATCCAGAGTGAGCAGCGATATGTCCGACAGTTCCCAGCCACAAGAACACCATGACCTTGTATACCAGGTAAGTGCTGGCGGCAGCCTGAGCGGGGATGTGCGTGTGCCGGGCGATAAATCCATCTCGCATCGCTCCATCATGCTAGGGTCGCTGGCTGATGGCATCACCACGGTCGATGGCTTTCTGGAAGGCGAAGACAGCCTTTGCACCTTGCAGGCTTTTCGCGACATGGGCGTGTCCATTGAGCGCCCCAGTACCGGCAAAGTTGTGATCCAGGGTGTCGGCATGTACGGATTGCAAGCACCACAAAAGACGCTTTATCTCGGTAATTCCGGCACTTCGATGCGGTTGTTGTCGGGGCTGCTCGCCGGACAAAAATTTACGTCGGTACTCACCGGCGACAGTTCACTGATTAAACGCCCCATGAAGCGTGTATCCGAACCGCTCAAACTCATGGGTGCCAAATTGACGTTGCAGGCCGGTGGCTTATGTCCCATTCAAATTGATGCTGCGCCTTTGCATGGCATTGATTACGCAATGCCGATGGCCAGTGCCCAGGTTAAATCCTGTTTGTTGCTGGCTGCCATGTACGCGGAAGGTGAAACCCGTCTGGTGGAACCGGCACCGTGTCGTGATCACACCGAGCGCATGCTGCAAGGCTTTGGTTATGAGGTGAAGGTAAACGGCAATGAAATTCGTATCAAAGGCGGCGGCTCACTCAAGGCTGGCCATATCGATGTACCGTCGGATATTTCGTCAGCGGCATTTTTTCTGGTAGGTGCCAGCATCTGTCCGGGTGCTGATTTGATCTTGCGTCATGTGGGTATTAATCCAACCCGTATCGGTGTGATCAATATTCTGCGAGCGATGGGGGCCGATATCCGCTATTTGCGTGAATACGTTGCTGGCGGTGAGCCGGTTGCTGATCTGCAAGTCAGATACGCACCGCTGCATGGCATCAGAATTGATGAAGACCAAGTGCCGTTGGCAATTGATGAGTTTCCTGCTTTGTTCATCGCCGCCGCCTGTGCCGAGGGCACTACGGTCCTGTCGGGCGCGGAAGAGCTCAGGGTCAAGGAAAGCGACCGCATCCAGACTATGGCGGATGGCTTGGCAGTGTTGGGAATAAGTCATCAAGTCAAACCCGATGGCATTGAAATCCGGGGCGTAGGGGCTGCAGGCAAACTGGGCTCTGGCGCCATCAACAGCCATGGTGATCATCGTATTGCGATGTCATTCACAATGGCGGCGCTGCGGGCCAGCGGCGCAATCACAATACTCGATTGCAATAATGTGGCTACCTCATTCCCAGGGTTTGCCGAACTCGTCAACAGTTGTGGTATCCGGCTCGCACAGCGTCATGGCTAAGCCTGGCCTGCCACCGGTAATTACCATTGATGGCCCGAGTGGAACCGGCAAGGGCACCATCGCCCAGCTGCTGGCCAATGAACTGCGTTGGCATATTCTCGATAGCGGAGCTCTCTACCGGATTGTCGGCGTAGCTGCCCAGCAAAACGCAGTAAATGCCGCTGATTCCCCAGCCTTGTGTGCGCTGGCGCTTAACATGAGTGTGGCGTTTTCCAATATTTTCCCCGGCTCAATCACTCTTGATGGCAAAGAAATTTCAGCACTCGTGAGGTTGGAAGAGGCCGGGGCAATGGCCTCCAGAATTGCCGCAATTCCACAGTTGCGGGCTGCGCTGCTGCAAAGGCAGCACGATTTTCGGCAAATGCCGGGTTTGGTAGCCGATGGCAGGGATATGGGAACCGTGGTCTTCCCGGATGCAGTGTGCAAGTTCTTCCTCACAGCCAGTGCGCAGACAAGGGCGCAAAGGCGCTATAAGCAGTTGAAAGATAAGGAAGTTAATGTTAGCCTGCCCGCCCTTTTGTCTGACATTCAGGCACGTGATGAGCGCGATTCAACCCGTGCAGTATCGCCACTGAAGCCAGCAGAAGGAGCACTGATCATCGAGACCGGCCCTTTGGCAATTGCGCAAGTGATGGCAATTGTCAGACAAGAGCTTGGGAATCATCAGTTGTAGTTCCAGGTCGCAGGCTTCACGCCACCTGAACTACTGCCGACGAACAGAGCAAACACCCGTCCTGCCAGCCCTGGCCGGGTTTCATAAACCAGACCCCCCGTATTGGCTGGGATGCGGAAAGTGTTGTGCATGAATCCATCGTGATCTGCGCAGCCCAGGAAATCCTATGAACACAACTGCTATATCTACTGCTCCAGAGAATGAAGTCATGGAAAGTTTTGCCGATATGTTCGAGCAGAGCTTGAATGATCTCGACATGCAGACCGGTTCCATCGTCACCGGCACCATTATCGAAATTGATAGCGACTGGGTTACGGTTCATGCCGGACTCAAGTCTGAAGGTGTCATCGCCAAATCCGAATTCCTCAACGATGCCGGTGAATTTACCCTGCAGATCGGCGACAAGGTAAAAGTATCCCTTGATGCTGTTGAAGACGGTTACGGCGAAACCAAACTGTCGCGCGAAAAAGCCAAGCGTGCTGAAACCTGGCTGGTGCTGGAAGAAGCGTTCGAGAAAGGCTCACCAGTCATGGGCGTTATCAATGGCAAGGTCAAAGGCGGCTTTACTGTTGACGTCAACACCATCCGTGCGTTCCTGCCGGGTTCATTGGTCGATATCCGTCCAATCCGTGACACCACTCATCTGGAAGGCAAAGAACTGGAATTCAAACTGATCAAACTGGATCAGAAACGCAACAACGTCGTTGTTTCCCGTCGTGCAGTGCTTGAGTCGGTCAACACCGGCGAACGCGATGCATTGTTGAACAGCTTGCAGGAAGGCCAGTCTGTAAAAGGCGTGGTCAAGAACCTTACCGATTACGGCGCCTTCGTTGATCTCGGCGGCATTGATGGTCTGCTGCATATCACTGACATGTCCTGGAAACGTATCAAGCATCCAAGCGAGATCGTGGCTGTTGGCGCAGAAGTGGAAGTCAAGGTTCTCAAGTTCGACCGCGAACGCAACCGCGTATCTTTGGGCCTGAAACAATTGGGCGAAGATCCATGGGTTGAAATCAAGCGTCGCTATCCTGAAAACACCAAGGTCAAGGCTGTGATTACCAATCTGACCGACTACGGCTGCTTTGCCGAACTGGAAGAAGGTGTCGAAGGTTTGGTGCACGTGAGCGAAATGGATTGGACCAACAAGAACATCCACCCATCCAAAATCGTCCAGTTGGGCGATGAAGTGGAAGTGATGATTCTGGACATCGACCAGGAGCGTCGTCGTATTTCCTTGGGTATCAAACAGTGCAAACAGAATCCCTGGGATGCGTTTGCAACCAAATACCAGAAAGGCGACCGCATTTCCGGCAACATCAAATCCATCACTGACTTCGGCATCTTCATCGGTCTCGAAGGCGACATTGATGGCTTGGTGCATCTGTCCGACATTTCGTGGGATGAGCCAGGCGAACAGGCAGTGCGCCAGTTCACCAAAGGCGACAAGCTGGAAACCGTCATTCTGTCGATCGATCCTGAGCGCGAAAGAATTTCGCTTGGTGTGAAACAGATGTCCGGCGATCCGTTCGTCAACTTCCTGAGCTCAAACGAGAAAGGCGCCAAAGTGAAAGGCACCATCAAATCAGTAGATGCCAACGAAGCCATCATTACGCGTGCTGAAGGCGTTGAAGGCGTGCTGAAAGCCTCCGAGATCAGCCGTGAGCGTGTGGAAGATGCACGCACCGTGCTGAATGTTGGTGACCAGATTGATCTGATGATTACCAATGTGGATCGCAAGAACCGCGTGTTGAGCCTGTCCATCAAAGCCAAAGACATGGAAGAAGAGAAAGACTCCATCAAGGAACACAACAGCAAAATGAGCACCACCAATGCTGCTCCTGCTACTGTTGGTGACCTGATCAAAGCCAAGATGAACAAAGAGTAAAAATTGTAATGGGCGACACCGGGTTGCCGGTGTCGCCTTGTTTTGCCAAATGCTGAATTAAAAACGAAATAAAGAGAAGCAATAAGAGAGCGCCACTTGGCATAGAAGTGCTCAAGTGAGCTTTAGTAAGTAAGCTCGATTACCAAAGGATCGTTATGACCAAATCTGAACTTATCGAACAAATTGCAGCCAGACATACCCAACTGTCAGCCAAGGACATAGAACTGGCAGTGAAGGCAATCATCAATTACATGACGGACGTCTTGTCAGAAGGCGGTCGTATCGAAATCCGTGGTTTTGGCAGCTTC
>CANCGR010000028.1 GCA_947377625.1 Gammaproteobacteria bacterium
CGGCACGTGATACCAGGTGCCGCGGTAGAGCAAGGCCAGGAACATGTCAGGGTTGCCGTAGCGCGCGCGGTAGTCCTTCATCGGATCGGCCTGCTTGAATTCTTCCAGACTGCGTCCGCCCTGGAAGGCTTTGGATACTGCGTCATAGGCCACTGTCAGCATGGCGGCCTGTTCCTGCAATGCGCTCTTGCCCAATACGCCGCCATTGGAGGCAATGACCTTGGTGTTGGCGCTGCAAAGTTCCATCAACGTTGTTGTGGTTTTCTGCGCGCCGCTGATCCAGCCGCCAGTCACGTAATCAAGCAACAGGTAGCTATCAGGGTTGAGCATGTCGCCCACCACCAATACATCGGCCTTGGTAAAGCGCACATAAATGTCGCCATCAGTATTGGCCTGGCTGACAAAACCGTATTCGATGGTTTCGTCACCGAATTTCATGGAACCATTCTGGTAGAAACTCTTGTTGGCCTGCGCCTGTTTTGGCATTGGTTTGTGTTGGGTGTCTTGCCATTCCACATAGAAGTCGGCGTTTTGCCACAGACGTGTATTCTCGTGGGCGTAGATCGGTGTGCCGGCAGCACCCAGCGGGTAATTGAGGCCGAGGTGTTCTGGCCGCCAGTTGGTATTGAACAGCGCCTTGATGGGCTTGTTGTTGGTGAGGCGTTTGATTTCGGCCAACAAGCTGTCGGCTTTGTCCTGACTGCCGCCGTTGACGATGACAACACCGTCAGCGCTTTCGGCCACGACCACATTAGTGCCGGCACCCTGCAACAGTGAGAGCCCTTTGCCCAGATCAACTTTGGTCAAGGCCGCACTGGCGGCCTGCAGCTGCGGGGCAAACCCGAGCGCCAAGGGCACCAAGCCGAGCGCTTTCAATAATTCTCTGCGTGTATTCATATAGGTCTTTTCGTGATGACTTTCTGGAAGATGCTGCTGTCTTTGCCTTTGACAGCTTATTCAGGCCGCAAGCATGCAACTATTTGTTTCAAACCCCGCCTGGAGCAATTGCGGAACTGCAGTCTGCGCGTATTTAAACGCGCAGCAATCGCTATTGTCCTTGATTGAAATCAGGTATCTGCAATCCACGCTGCTGCAAATGCTTCTCATAGATTTCTTCGCTGCACGAATATTCCATAATTGGCGTTGTTGGCGACCAGCGCAGGCTGGAAGTCACCGTTACAGGCTGGGTGTAGAGCGTGGGGTCGGTCAGCGTCATCTGGTCGGTGAGGTAGCGGGTGGTGACGCCTTTGGCGTCCTTGCGGTTTTCAACGGTGAAGCGCTCGGTGATCTTGGCGTTTTCGGTATTGGGAAGACGACGCATATAGGGGGATTCACGCAAATGTGTGGTCTCCACCACCAGCACATCGCCCTCCCAGTGGCCGACTGAATAACCCATGCGAGTGCTCAATATCGGATCTGGTCGCGGACGACCTTCGATATAGATCTTGCGGTACTGGAAATAACCTTCCCAGAACATGGTGATGAAATCCTTGTTCTGTGAGACTTCAACCGGAAACGGTGCGCCCCAGATGCTGCGCGGCAAGCCCGGCGATACGCACCACCCGCCCGGATCATCTTCTATTTTGAACGAGGCGATATAGGCATCGGATAATTTCTTGCCCAGCGGCGTGAACGGAAGCTCTTTCGGGTTTTGGCCCGGGCCACCGCCCGGAAACCACAGGCCATTGAGATCAGGCTCCGCATAAACCAGCGGAGCCAAGGCCAATAACGATACGACTTGCAGCACCCGAGCCAGATTGGTGGGCGTTCTCAATTTGAACATGCATCTCCCCTCGCGCAGACCGAACACAGCGACTCTGATATACCGCCGGTGCTGTTTCAGTTTCCAACTTTAGCAGAAGCGTGCCTCGTGTTGACAGGTCATTGTTCTGCTCGCATATTGCGGCACAAACAAAATTTTGAGGGGACATCACATGCGTACCAAAATTGCGATCACGTTTGCTGCATCGTTGCTGTTGGCAGCCGGCATTAGCCGGGCGGCCGAGGATTTCACTGGCGTGTGGCAGGCCTTTGCCAGCGAGTCATCCGGCGGACGCGCCGGCCCTGAATACACCGCCGAGGGCAAAACCAAAATCGCCGATTTCAATACCAAATATCCCAATCTGGTGGAACCGGGCAGTTACTGCGTGCCCCCGGGCATGCCCACCACCATGACCTCGATCGTGAGTTACCCGATCGACATCACCCAGACCAATAAACGCATTACCATGATCACGGAATACGACGACCAGTTCCGCCGCATCTTCCTTGATGGCCGCAAATTCCCGGACGACTACCCTGAGACGCGCATGGGCTATTCGATTGGCCACTGGGAGGGCAACACCCTGGTGGTAGAAACTCGCCTCTTGAGCGAGGCGCTGTACGGCAGAGTACCGCGCACGGAAAGCACAGTGATAACCGAGCGTTTCAGCAAAACCAAGCGCAGTGCCGTGAAATTGCCCAACAGCCCGGTCGCCACCCACAAGGCCATTGACGACGATGTGCTGGTGCTGGAAATCACTACTTCTGATTCGAGCCTGTTCAGCAAGCCTATCAAGACCACCGTCTATCACCAGCACCTGGAAGACAACGCGATGCTCGAATATGTCTGCATTTCCGACATCTGGGAACAGGCGCTGGACGCGGCCAACAAAAAATAAAACGCCGCGCCGCTTTTTTTCTTGGCGCCAAGTGCGTGAATAAATCAACAAATTTAAATTGATGTACCCCAATGCAATTTCTTCGGTTGGAGTTATAAGCTTGCGGCACTGATTACCCACCGCATGCACCAAGAGGCATTCATGGCAGAACCCATCCGCTTTCCCAACATTCCTCTCTATGAAGGCTGGGGCGCACCCAACCGCGTCGAGTCCGACATCATGGGGCTCGAGCTGATCGCCGGCGAATTGCCGCAGGATTTGCGCGGCTGCCTGTTTCGCTGCGGGCCTGATCGTCAGTTTCCGTCGATGTTCAAGGACGACATCTTCATCGACGGCGAAGGCATGATGCACGGCTGGTATTTCCGTGACGGCCAGGTGGATTACAAAAGTCGCTGGGTAAGAAACGAAAGATTTTTATTGCAGGAAAAAGCCCGCCGTTCGCTGTTCGGGCGCTATCGCAACCGTTATACCAACGACCCCAGCGTGGCGGGCCGCGACCAGGGCACTGCCAATACCAGCGCGATTTGGCACGGCAAAAAACTGCTGGTGCTCAAGGAAGATTCGCTGCCGATGGAAGTGGACCCCTACACGTTTGCCGTCAAGGGTTACCACAACTACAACGGCAAGTTGAATGCGCTTAGCATCACCGCGCATCCGAAGTTTGACTATCACAAGAACGAGCTGCTGACCTTTTCCTATCAAGCCAAAGGCGACGCCACCACCGACTTCCTGCTGCATGTGGTGGATGCCAGTGGCGAGATCGTGCACCAGATCGCCTTTCACATGCCTTATGCGGCGATGGTGCATGACTTCGCGGTGACCGACACGCATTTCGTCGTGCCCTTCTTTCCGATCATGACCGACATGAATGTCATCAAGGCCGGCGGCCCTTATTACCAGTGGCACGCCGACAAAGAGTGCCATGTGGCGATTGTGCCGCGCCGTGGCACTGCCGAGCAGATACGCTGGTTCAAGGGCCCTAGCTGCAGCGCCGGTCACATGATGAATGCGTTCAATGAAGGCAACTGGGTGCATCTGGATCTGTGCTTGTATGAAGGCAACTGCTTCCCGTTCTTCCCCGCCTTTGATGGCAGCGAGTACAAACCTTGCCCCCCTATTCTCACGCGCATGACTTTCGATCTTGATCATCCCGAAGCCGGCTTCACCAAGCGCGTGCTTGGCCCCATGCCGAGCGAGATGCCGCAGATCGACGAGCGTTTTGTCGGCAAGCCTTATCGCTACGGCTATACCATCAGCTTCGCGCCACCGCGCCGCGTCAGCCAGCTCGGCGCCTGGGACCACCAAACCGGGGAATTGAAATTGTGGAATCCGGGCCCGGACTCATCGGTGCAGGAACCCAAGTTCGTGCCGCGCGGCCCCGGCGAAGGCAACGGTTATCTGGTGATGCCAGTGAGTCGCATGGCAGAAAACCGCAGTGATCTGGCCATCCTCGATGCACAGAACGTCGAAGCCGGCCCGATTGCATTGTTCAAGATGCCGATACGCGTAAAAGCGTCGTTCCATGGCATCTGGGTGCCGGAAGCGACGATGGATACCGGGCTCTATCACTATCCCTAAGTTGCCAGTTCATTAAAAAAGCCCCTGCCGTGTCGAACGTCAGGGGCTTTTTTATGCAGATTGAAAATTATTTCTTGGCTGGTTTACGTACTACAAACAAGAACTGGTCAGTAGCGCGTCCCAGTGAAGCATCGTGACTGCCTTTGCTGTGGTCATCGGCTGGGTTGGCAAGCAGTTTGGATTCCTGCACGACTTCGAAACCGGCTTTCTGGATGAGAGCCTTGGTGGCTGATGCAGTAACGCGATGCAAGGTTTTGTTGTCAGCCCCTTCGCTGCCGGCATGATCAATGATCACCGCCATGCCGCCTGGTTTCAGCACGGTGAAGATATCAGTGATGAATTTCTGGCCAGCAGCTTCGCTGTTGTTGAATTGGTCATGCGGGTTTTGTGCAGTGAGGGCGGCATCTACAGAATCAGCCGGAATGGAATCCACGCCTTCAAACACCGGCGTGACGTTGCCGAGTTCAGCTGCCAGATCTTTGGCAGCCTGGCCATTGTTGTTGCGCAGCGCAAAGGCGCCGAACTGGGCAATCACTTTGCCTTTGGGACCAACTGCTGCTGACAGCACGCGAGTGAACCAGCCACCGCCGGCTGCTACGTCTACTACCGTTGCGCCTTCCTTGATGCCCAGCAATTCGACTGTTTCTTTCGGATGACGTGCGGCATCACGATCTTTGTCGGCAGCAGGACGTGCGGCCATTTTGGCGTCGAAATCGGCCGGCAAGGCCAATGTTAGCGACGACAGTGAACACAGGCTCAAGCCCAGCACCAGGCTCATTGCAGTTTGTTTGATCAATTTATTCATAAGCTACCCCTGAAGTATCCGTTAGTGAACTATTTGGTGAACGTCGTTGCTTGGACTTTTCAACGCGGCGGGGCAAGTTAAACCACGCCTGCATCAACAAGCAAGACAGACCGGGAACCGCCATCGAACTTTCACAGAATGCTGTCTTAAAAATTGCACATTCTTGTAAACTTCTTTGTCTTTACGTCGTTTACCCTTGTAGAGCTTATTTCCGGAGTTATGCAATGAAACGCCTGCTACCCTTTATTGTGCTGTGCCTGCCCTTGTGTGCCCACGCCGATGACGCCAGTGATGCCAGCCAGATATTCGCGGTGGCTGAGCAGAAATATGACAAATATTTCAAACCCGCCGGTCAGCCCACGCAAACCTTGCAGGGCTATCTGGTGCGTTATTACCCGGTCACCAATACCTATCTGGGTGTACGCGAGGGGTCGGTCTATGTCATGGGCCAGCAGTTCGGCGTTGGCATCATCCGCATCGGTAAGGTAAGCGATTTTGTGACACCGGCGACAACCGGTAGCGGATCTGGCACCAGCAGCGGTGGGACAACTTCCGGTGGCAATACCGGCGGCACTACCGGCGGCTCAACCAATACCGGCAGCACTTCCGGTGGCAATACCAGTACCGGTGGCACTAGCACGAGCACGCTCGACATCACCGATCTCATCCTCAGCAAACGCACCAGCAACTGTGCCGACTATGCCGGCTCTTACAAAAGCACTGCGACTGATTTCACCCGCAGCCTGAGCTTTACCGGCAATCTGGCTGTGACGGTGAGTGGCACTACTTGCACCTTCACCAGCAACAACATTCCCAACCACACTTTTGGCCAGGGCGGCTCCTTCGCTACGCCGGTGAGCGCGCAAAGCAATGCATTCAAGGTCACCACCACGCCGGCCTTTGCCACACAAACCACGGCGCTGTCGCTTACCTGGAACAGTGCCGTGCTGCTCAATGGCGTGCGCGTCGACATGCTCGCCGCTGCTTGTTACGGCGTGGGCGATGGCAAGATCGGTTGCGACAATGAAAGTCAGGCGTGGCGCTATGAGGCGTTGTCGCCGAAGAACGGTTTCGGCACCGACAATCACAATGCTCATGTGCAGCCCGATGGCGCTTATCACTATCATGGCAATCCGAAGGCGTTGTTCGATTTCAACACCGTGGTGGAATCACCGGTGGTGGGTTTTGCTGCCGACGGCTTCCCGCTGTTTGGCTCCTACTTCAAAGACAGCAGCGGCACCGTGCGCAAGGCCCGCTCCAGCTACCGCTTCAAGACCGGTTCACGGCCCACCGGCACCGGCAATCCGGGTGGTACTTATGACGGCACCTACCGCGATGATTATGAATTCGTCAGTGCTCTGGGCGACCTGGATGCTTGCAACGGCATGACAGTGAACAACGTCTACGGTTACTACATCACCGACGACTATCCCTACATGACCAACTGCTTCCGTGGCACACCTGACACTTCGTTCCGCAAAGGCGCCGCCGGTAGTTCATCCGGTGGCACCAGCACTGGTGGAACCAACACCGGTGGCACCAGCACTGGCGGAACCAATACCGGCAGCACCACCAGTGTGGTCGACATTACCGACCTCATCCTCAGCAAGCGCACCAGCAATTGTGCTGACTATGCCGGCACTTACAAAGCCACCGCCAAAGACTTTACTCGCAACCTCAGCTTCACCGGCAACCTGGCAGTGACCGTTAGCAGTGGCACTTGTACTTTCACCAGCAACGACATTCCCAACCACACCTTTGGCCAAGGCGGTTCCTTTGCCACACAGGTAAGCACACAGAATTCTGTATTCAAAATGACCAACAGCCCAAGCCCGGCGACGAGCACCACCGCAGTCACCCTTACCTGGAACAGTGCGGTGCTGCTCAATGGCGTCAGAGTGGATATGTTTGCCGCTGCTTGTTACGGCGTGGGCGATGGCAAAATCGGCTGCGACAATGAAAGCCAGGCTTGGCGCTACGATCCGATGTCACCGAAAAACAACTTCGGCACCGACAATCACAATGCCCACGTTCAGCCCGATGGCTCCTATCACTACCACGGCAACCCCAAGGCGCTGTTCGATTTCAGCACCGCTGTGGAATCGCCCGTGGTGGGCTTTGCAGCCGATGGCTACCCGCTGTTTGGCACTTACTTCAAAGACAGCAAGGGCACGGTGCGCACCGCCAAAGCCAGTTACCGCCTCAAAACCGGCTCGCGCCCGACAGGCAGCGGCAATCCCGGCGGCACCTATGACGGCACTTATCGTGATGATTATGAATATGTGAGCGCTCTGGGCGATCTTGATGCCTGCAACGGCATGACGGTGAATGGCGTGTACGGCTACTACATCACCGATGCGTACCCCTATATGACCAATTGCTTCAAAGGCACGCCGGACAGCTCGTTCCGCAAAGGGGGCAGCGGCCCACCGAAGTAAGGCCGCATGGCGCCGATTTTTATACTGCGGATCACGCGCCTGATGAAAAGTGCAAATAACGTGTAGACAACCTCTTTGAGACAGGACTAGAGTCGGCTTGACTGGGTATACAAAGGGCTAAGGCCAACACCCGCAGTCCTGGTTATCCAGCCAAATCACTAATTTGGAGGGATACCTTATGAACAATAACAGCACCATCAGAGTCTCTACCGCCACCCTGCTGGCAATACTGATCACCGCAGTAATGTTCTCGCAGCTCTACAATCTGACTTCACCTGCACTCGAGTTCGTTTGGAAAAAAGCGCCTGTCATTGATTTCAAGCGATTACGCACTGATTCGCCCTTGGTAGTGAAACCCCGGGATTTTCCAAAACCGGTTATTGAAGTGCCGGGGACTGTGCCTGGCATCAACGCGATAAAACCTTACGACAAAG
Organism: Gammaproteobacteria bacterium; assembly: GCA_947377625.1. GTDB lineage: Bacteria > Pseudomonadota > Gammaproteobacteria > Pseudomonadales > Pseudohongiellaceae > CAILUG01. Next base: position 7,916 of record CANCGR010000028.1, read on the forward strand.
TAGTTCCTGAGCAACCGCTGATTGTCGACAAGTTCCCCGGCGGCACCATCGCCATCACAAGAGAACCTCCGTCCACGGTGGCAACAGGCTCAGATCGTGATGTAGTGCCACTGGTGCGAGTCTCACCCGAATACCCTCCGCGCGCAGCAGCACGCAACATCGAAGGCTGGGTGCAAGTGCGCTTCAACATCACAAGCACTGGCAGCGTCACCGATGTAATGGTGGTTGGCAGTGAGCCGCAAGGCTATTTTGAGAAAGCTGCAGTCGATGCGGTCGCCCGCTGGCGCTACAGCCCGAAAGTGGAAGGGGCGGTGTCGGTCGAACGACGCGGTGTAGAAACCAAGTTGCGTTTTGAATTGCCACCGCAATAAGCAGTCATACCATCACGGTAGCGGCGGTGCCAGTGAGCGCCGTCGCCACCACAGCAATCCACACACAAGAATGCAGGCCACTATCATCACCGCCGGAAACAGCACAGTAGTGAGTGTGCGAGATTCCAGCGCCAGCACCGACAAACCACTGCGCACGGCAAATAGCGCGTAGAACGTCATGCTCTCTTCTTGCGGCTTTGCCAGCACTTTGCGCAAGGTTGGCCCGAAGCCAAGCGCATCTACCACTGTCAGGATTACCACTGACCACAGCGGATCATCGGTGACATACCAAAGCGGCAGCGACAACAACGCCGCTCCCAGAAACGCTTTATCAACAGGCGTGGCACTGAAATCACTGCGCAGCACAAAGGCCAGCCACGCGACATAAATTGTGATTGCGCCAGACACACCGGTAGGCCACGCGCCAGCGCCACCATCGGCGGCTAACTGCGCAAAAAAGACAATGGCCGTGGTCAGCGTCCAGATCAGCCATGAGAAAAAATGCGGCTTTACTTGGCCAGCACGAATTGCCTGGATATAAGGCGCATAGGCAGCAAAGGTGAGAACAATTGCTGCAACGCTTGCGATGTCAAAACTGGTCATCGGTAACTACGGTGCAGTATGCACAGATTTTTCATCGGCCTTAGTCTTTCAGGTAATGCGATTTCGCCACCGGCTTCATCAACGCATTGCTGATGAGGCCAATCGCCAACAACACCGCCATCAAATACATCGTGGTGTTGTAGAGCGAAGGAGTGGGATCGACCGTGCCTGCCGGTGCAATCTCCATGAGCCGCGAAATAGTGACAGTTTGCGCGGAGACCAGTTTGTCCAATTGATCAATGCCGGCGCCGAAACGTTGCTGGAATGCGGCCGGATCTACTTTGGACGCAAGATCAGCCACCGCACTCGCCACCGACGACTGACGCAACGAAGTAATCGCCAGTGGACCAACCACACCCGCCGTGCTCCAGGCGGTGAGCAAGCGCCCGTGAATGCCGCCGACAAACCTGGTGCCGAACACATCAGCCAGATAAGCGGGCACTGTTGCGAAACCACCACCATACATCGTGAAGATCAACATGGTGGCACCATAGAACAACACCAGCCACATCACCGAAGGGTCGGCGCTGACGCGTGTAGCCGCAAACGGCACTGAGCAATAAAGCACGATGCCAAGCGCGAAGAAAATAAAGTAAGTATTTTTGCGGCCAATGTAATCGGATGAACTTGCCCACACGAAACGGCCCAGCATGTTGAACACGCTGATCATCATGACGTAGGTCGACGCAAAGGCGCCGTTGACGATGCCCGGCAAGGTGGTGCCGAAAATTTCACTCATCATCGTGCTGGCTACACCCAGCACTCCGATGCCGGCGGAAACGTTCATGCACAGTACGATCCACAACTGATAGAACTGACGCGTCTTCAATGCTTCATCGATATCGACGTTGTGAATGGTGACCATCTTTTCCTGTTCAGCGGCTTCTGTGGGTGGCGTCCACCCCGTTGGCAGCCACCCCTCTTTCGGAATGCGATAGGAAAATGCGGCGATCAGCATGATCACAAAGTACAGCAGCCCCAGCGTGACAAAAGTTTGCGCAACGCCGATGGAGCCAGTATTCACCACATAAACTCCTTCCGGCCCTGGCACCAACATGCTGGCCACATCCTTGGCACTGACTACGACTACTTCCAGTTTCTGCCCGGCTTGCTCCACAAAGCGACGACCGGCTTCAGTAAGCAGATTCACTTGTGCAGTAGTGCCAAGATATTGCGGAGCTTCGTAGAAATGCTGCATGCACCAGCGTTTGAGCGGCGTGCCGATAATCGCGCCGCCGCCAAAGCCCATGATCGCCATGCCCGCTGCCATGCCGCGATGATCAGGAAACCAGCGGATCAAGGTGCTGACCGGCGACACATAACCAAGCCCAAGGCCGCAGCCACCGATCACGCCGTAGCCGAGATAGAGCAACCACAGTTGATGAGTAAAAATTCCCACGCTGCCAATCAGATAACCGCCGCCCCAGCAGCAGGCCGCCACAGTGCCCACCATGCGCGGGCCCACCTTCTCCAGCCAGCGTCCGGCAAAGGCGGCCGACAAGCCCAGAAACACGATGGCCACCGAGAAAATCGCGGTGACGCTTGCCAGGCGCCAGTCATCAGCTGCGGGTGCCACCACGCCGAACAAGCGCGTCAGCGGCGGGTTGTAGACGCTCCAGGCATAAACTGAGCCGATGCATAGATGAATCGCGATGGAGGCGGGTGGCACCTTCCAGCGATCGAAGCCCGGTTCGGCAGTGATGCGTTCTTTTGATAATAGTCCGGCCATGGGGTTCACCTTTTTGCTCAAACAAGGTGGTACTTATACCAAATCGACAATGGCTTTGGTGCTTGATTGTTCTTGGTTGGCTTGGGCGGGCAAAGGTGTGGTGCGCGTTGCACCTGTGACCAACGAAGAGGCGGAGGAGGTCCTCCGCCCCGATGCTTGAGTGGTCTTGTGATTATTTCTTCGGTTTCACAAACTTGAACAGCGAGCGGTCGGTGCCGCCGCGTGTCCCGGGGGCAAACACCATCTTGGTGTGATCGTCGTCCTTGCTGGCTTGCAGCTTGCTGTCTTCGGCCAGCACAAAGCCAGCTGCCAGCACTTCTTTCTTGATCACTTCGGGGTCGATGCGATGCAACTTCTTGGTATCTGTGGTGCCTGAGCCTGGGGCTGCATTGTGATCTTCAATCAAAAACACGCCGCCTGGTTTCAGGGAATCAAAGATGGCTTTGTTGAGTTTGCCAGCATCAATGTCGTTAATCATGAGATCGTGGTAGTACAAAATGTTGAATACCACGTCTACATCCTTGGGTAGTTTGATGTCGTTGTAGTTCACCTGGGTGTAAACAATATTGGGATGAGCCGCAGCGAACGCCCGGCTGGGTTCTCCTGCACGTGCATCTGTATAGGGCAGATCAAATACATAGATCTTGCCGTTGGCGCCGACAATGTCGGTCAGCAAGGTGGTGTAGTACTGGCCGAAGCCGGCAATTTCCACCACTGTTGAACCTGGTTTGATGCCAGACATGGCCAGCACTTCGCCCGGATGCCGCGCCGGGTCGCGCACCGTCATTTCACTGGTGCGGGCGCTGGACGCCAACGCTTTCTGAATGTAATCAGGAACTGCTGTTTGTGCTGCGCCAAGCTGGCTCAACATCAGCAAACCAATTGCCGCCACTGTCTTGCAAGCAAGACCCTTGAATTTCTTCATAACTTTTTCCCCCGGATATTGTTGTAAATAGCAAAGCGCATCCTCATGGGATGCGCTTGCTGGATGATAGCACCGGGTTTTGTGTTTGCAGCGCCACGCATTTTCTGAATTCCGGCAAATATGGAAATTCCGTTACGCATCAAGGCCTGATGGATTTCACGTTGTAGTAGCGCACCGAAGTCGGCACTTGTTTGAACCAGTGTGGCGTGCCTGCCGGCACCGCAATGAAGTCACCTTTCTTCAACTGGTGCTCCTGGCCACCCTCAATGCTGGCACCCAGATACTGATTCGGGCGTGAGAGCTTGCCATCGATCATTTTGCCGCCAGTCACGAAGGTGGCGTTGCCATCCAGGATGTAGAAAACATCGGTCTCTTTCTCGTGCAGTTCCACCTGCCCGGCGGCGGTGCGCACGCTGACGGAAGCAGTGAAGTCCGAACCTTTGCCGAGCGACCCGGTAGCGGCAAAGGCCTCGGCGACTTTGGCGGCATCAACATAGATTACGGTGTCGGCCGGCGGTGGCTGTTGCGCCATGGCTGGTACGACCATCGCACCAGCAAGCATGCAGCTTGTCAGCACAATTCGGGGGATTAATCGGTTTGTCGGGAATAGGGTCATTACACTTCTCCTTGTTTTGGTTTTGTCAGATACAAGTCTTCGGCGTGAACAGGTTTTCACGCCTTCCCCTGCCGTTGGCATTAAAGCGATCTTCGGCACAGGCGCGGTCAAGCTAGCACGGGCCATCAAAAACTGGCAGAAACTTGAAGGCCTACTCCACTGCCAAGACCCGCCTTTTTCATTGCAATCTGCGCCGGCACCCACACGGCAGGCGACTCAACAGAAGAAGCTTACGCAATGGCAGTGGAAGCCGCGCATATCCAGCTGGAAGAACTTGCCACCAAAGGCGACGACATTCCACTGCCCAGCCGCATTGAAGATCTCAAGGATCGCGCTGAATACGCAGGCCGCGGTTGGGGATTGGTTGAAATTGATGTGACGCCTTACTTGGGAAAAACTGAAAAGGTGAATGTAACCTTGCCCGGCATCGTGATACGCAAGATCGATGACTATGTGAGCCTGCACGGCATCAAGAGTCGTTCTGCTTTTCTGGCCAATGTGGCGATTGAGAAGTTGGGATTGAAGTAGCATTAAAGTCAGCGCCAACATTGCAATTGGCGCTGACTGTGTAGCACTTACTTGCTACCGCCGTAACTCGAATAGATCAACGACATCGCAATTTCCTTGCAGGTAATGAACTCAAGCAACACGGCTTCACCACGTTCAGTAGCCGCAATGCCGCGCTTCAAAGCATCCACAATTTCACTCGGTTCAGTAATGCGCTCGCTGTAACCACCAAAGGCTTTCGCCATGTCGGCGTAGTTGCCGCCGATATCGCACGTGTTGTACTTGGCATTGGAGGTGGTCATGATCGGCAGCTCCATCGCCATGCAGAAGTTGTTGAACACGATCGACATGATCGGAATGCGTTCACGCACGGCAGTTTCGAAATCCATGCCGGTGAAACCAATCGCCGCATCACCCCACAGGTTGACGCACAGGTGGTCGGGCTTGGCCAGTTTGGCACCCATCACCAGTGGCAAGCCGTAACCGAGCTGCGTGGTTTTGCCCCAGCCGATGTAGGTGAGTGGATGTGTGCTTTCCCAGAACGGAATCAACTGGTCGCGCGG